>DYKK01000046.1:0-5248 GCA_020722625.1 Anaeromyxobacter dehalogenans | reverse complement strand
CCGCCGGTGCCGTCGCCGGCCGCGTTGTTCTGTCCGGGCGTCCCGTTCTCGGTGGCCTTGCGGGACTGGTTGAAGTTGCAGTCCCCCCCCTCGTCATAGTCCGGACAGAGGGCGCGCCCGCCGTCGCCCCCGCTCGTGATGACGCCGGCGCAGGCCGAGACCCCGCCGGCCCCGCCCGGGTTCTCCTTCGCGGACGTGCAGTTGTTCTGCCCGATGTCGTAGGCCGGGAGCCCCGCGGTCCCCGCGGTCCCGTCCTGACCCGCGCTCCCCGGCGCGCCCGGGGTCCCGTTCCCCCCGTCGCCCCCGACCACGCGCAGGTCCCACAGGCGCAGGGACTGGTCGCAGTCGCGTGCGAAGACCCCGACGCTGTTCCCGCCGGACTCCCGGTTGTTGTAGGCGTAGATGACGAACCCCGCGAACGTGGTCGATCCCGGCGCCTGTCCCTGGATCGAGGCGGCCTGGACCGCGCCGCGGACGGCCGGCGACGGCGGGCCGCCGAGGACGACCGTCTCGTACGACAGGGGTTCGCGCACGCGGAAGTCCGCCGAGTAACCTCCATAGACGGACACGCCGGGCTTCAGGGTCACCGGGTCCGGATAGACCCCGGTCGCCACATAGACGTCACGCGCCCCGGTCGCGAACGCCCGGTCAATCCCGGCCTGGATCGTCAGGAGCGGGGCCTCGATCGTGCCCGCGTTGCCGTCCGACCCGTATTTCGCCACGAAGACCCCGCCGGCGACCTCGCCGTCCATCCCGTCGCAGTTCGCGTCCGAGCAGTCCCCGACCAGACACCCGTCCGGGGCGTCGCCCGGGAAGTCGGTCTCGCCCAGGTACTGACACTCGCATCCGTTCGAGGGGTTCCCGTCCACGTCGAAGAACCCCTCGTCGCACTGGACCACGCAGTCCGGCACCGTCTTCGCGGCGTCGCAGCGACCGCTGCCGTGGGACACCGGGATGGCCTTGCAGTTGTTGCCGCAGACGCCGCAGTTCTCGTCCCCGGTGTACTTGCCCGTCTCGGGGTCCAGGAACCCCTCGTCCGTCACGCCGTCGCAGTCCTGGTCCTGGCCGTCGCACGACTCAGCCGGGAGTTCGCAGGGGCCCCACCCGTCGGCGAGGCAGTGCTGGATGCCCTGGCAGGTATAGACGGGTGCCGAGGGGTCCTGGGGATCGGACCACGTGACCTGGCACGCCCGGGAGAGGTCCGGGTTCTCGCCGGTGCACTGGCAGGTCCCGGTGTGGGGGACGCACTGGTCCAGGCCGCCCTCGAAGGGCAGGCAGTCGTAGCCGTCCGGGCAGTCCCCGGGGGACGAGCAGGGCTGGCCGCAGGCCTTCCCGTCCGCCAGCGGGAGGCACCGCGCGTCCGGGATCAGGCAGTCCGCGTCCGCCGCGCACGGCTGGCAGAGCGTCGAGGCGGCGGGGATGCACTGGTAGTCGTTCAGTTTGATGTATCCCTGGTCGCAGGAAACGACCACGCACCGGGGGACGGCGGGCTGATCGCCGCCACCACCCACCCCGGAGGTGTCGCACCCGACCTCGGCGTGCGGGAAGATCCCCAGACACGACTTGAAGCACCCCCCGCAGTGCTCCAGGCTCGCATACTGGTCGCCGACCTTGAAGTCCTCGTCGGTCAGGCCGTCGCAGTCGTTGTCGAGGCCGTCGCACGCCTCGGCGGCGGGGGCGGCGGCGGTGCATGACCACCCCTTGGGCCCCAGGCAGACGCGGGTCCCCTGGCAGGTCCCGTGCTCGTTCGAGACCTCGCAGGGTCCTCCCTCGGGCAGGCCGTCGTCCGGCATGCCGTCGCAGTCGTCGTCCACGCCGTTGCAGTCCTCGGGGACGGGGGTCCTGGCGTCGCACCCCACGAACCCGACGCTCGGGTCGCACGTCTCGTACCCGAAGCAGGTCCCGATCTCGTTCGTCACCTCGCAGAAGCGCTTGACGCCCTCGTCCGCCGGGCGGCACGCGCACGTCCCGCTCGGGGGCAGGCAGTACCGCTCGCCGCCGTCGTCCAGGGTCCGGCACCGGTACGGGTCCGCGCAGTCCTCGTCCCCCTCGCACGGCACGGAGCACGCGCGCCCGTCGGGCAGCGAGATGCACTGTCCGCCCGCGCACTGGGAATCCGTGGTGCACGGGGCGCAGATGCGCCCGAACTTCGGCAGGCAGATGAACACGATGTCCGGGTAGGTGTTCACGACGCCGATGCAAACGAAGTCGGGGGGACAGTCCCCGGGGACCAGGCAGGTCTTGGTGCACAAGGGTCCTTCCGGGCCCTCCACGCAGAAACCGCTGACGCAGTCCTCGTTGGTGACGCAGGGCGCGAGGAACCCGCCGGGCGAGGCCTCGTACGAGTCGAGGAAGGCCCAGTCGCCCGGGCTCGCATCCTCGGCCGGGCCCGGGTCCTCTGCGCCCACGAGGTCCCGCGAGAAGTCCCGGCCCGCGAAGTCGTCCCCCGCGGAGTCGGCGGAACCGGCCGGCGTGCCCCCGCCGCCGCACGCGGCCAGGGCCAGGACCAGCCAGGCGGCCCACGTCTGCGCCAACGATGTCTTCATGGCCGCACCTCGCGTCGAGTCATCGTGTAATCTCCCGGTCCACCCGGCACCCCTCCGGGCACCTCGTGGCCGACCCAGCACGCTCAAGGGTACCCGTTTCCACGCGGACCGCGCAAATCGAGCCTATCTCCCAGATCCGCCATCAATTCCCACAATTCTTCGAATAAACATGAAATCGTCTTCGTTTCATTTCACCACCCTGGGGCCGCGACAGATCAAGGTCTTCCGTCGTGCTGCCGAGATCGTGGTGGCGGATCGTGGCCTCGGGGCCGTTCGGGCGCTCCGAACCCGACCTCCGCGCGGACCAGGGAGCGCGTGGCCGGGTGGCGAGGCGCCGGCAGGACCTGCTGGACAGGGCCGGTCTCGACCGCGCGACCCCCGGCCATCACCGTCACGTGGTCGGCCGCGGCCTGAACCAGTCCCAGCGTGTGGGACACGAGGACCAGGGTGGCCCCGGTCCGCTCGCGGAGCCGGGCCAGGAGCGACAGAACCTCGACCTGGAGCACCGGGTCCAGGGCCGAGACGGGTTCATCGGCGAGGACCAGGCCGGGAGAGGAGGCGAGGGCCCGGGCTACGCACAGACGCTGGCACTGACCGCCCGACAACTGGTGCGGACGGCGGTCCAGGTGTTCCGCGCCGAGCCCGACCTCCCGGAGGAGCGCGACGGCCCGCTCCCGCAGGTCGCCCCGGCTCGAGACGACGCGGTGAATGACGAGCGGCTCCGTCACGAGCCGCCACGCGGGCCAGGTCGGGTCGAGCGTCTCCACGGCGTCCTGGGGAATGAGGGCCACGGCGCGGGCGAACGCGAGTCGTTCCCCGCGGTCCCTCCAGGGCAGGGGGAAGGGGCCGACCCGGACGGTCCCGGACCGCGGCGCGACCTGGCCCAGGACGACCCGCAGAAGCGTCGTCTTGCCCGACCCGCTCTCCCCGACCAGGGCGTGGCAGGTCCCCGCCGCCACGGTCCAGTCGAAGGGGGCGGGGTCCGAGGTCACCGGGAGGACCGCGCCGCGCACCTCGATGTCGAGTTCGCTCACGGAAGGCCTCCGGAGGCGACCGCGGGGGCGGTTCGCCGGGCCGCCTCCACGAGACGGGCCGTGATCGGGTCTCGGGGATCGGCCAGGACCCTCCAGGGCTCCCCCGACTCGACCGGACGGCCGCGGTGCACGACCAGGACGCGGTCCGCGAGCCGCGAGGCCAGGGCGAGGTCGTGGGTCGCCAGGACCATCGCGGCCCCCGTTTCCCGGCGCGCCGAGTCCAGGAGCGCCGCGACCTCGGCCCTGCGCACGGGGTCCAGGGCGGACGTGGGTTCGTCCGCGACGACGAGCGACGGACCGTGCAACAGGGCCGCCGCGATCTGAACCCTCTGGAGCATCCCGCCGGATAGTTCGTGTGGATACTTTTGCAAGACACCGGGGTCGAGGCCGACGCGCTCCAGGGCGGGGCCGAGGCGGCGAGGGGCGCCGGAGTCGTCCGCGTGGGCGGCCAGGGCCTCGCGCAGGTGCCGCCCGATCGTGAACAGCGAATCGAACGCCGCGTACGAGTCCTGCCCCACGAACCCGATGAGCCGTCCTCGGAGCCGGCGCAGGTCGTGCTCGGGCCGACCCAGGAGGTCCACCCCCTCGAAGACGACGCGCCCCGTGACCAGGGCGTCCCGCCGGGGAAGGAACCCCAGACACGCCCGGGCCAGGGTGCTCTTGCCGGAACCGGACTCCCCGATCACGGCCAGGCACGTCCCCGGCTCGACGGCCGCCGAGACGTGGTCCAGCGCGACCACGGGTCCGGCCGGCGAGGCGAGCGTGACGCACAGGTCGTCAATCGTCAGGGTCGCCCGGTCCCGGCTCGTCGTGCGAGAGGATGTGGTCATAGTCCACGTTCTCGAAGTCGCGGCGCGGGTCGTAGCCGCCCCGGGCCTGGAGAAACTCCTCCCAGGTCCGCCGGGCAAAGGTCTCCACGTCGTCCCGCTGCCCCTGGCTCGCGATCTCCTGAGCAGTCGCGTGGGCCCGGGCGAGGTTGTAGTCCACGTGCCTCGTGTCCTCGGGGGCCAGCCGCCACTCGTCCATCAGGGCCTTCAGGCGGTGGGGCGCCACCCCGAAGTGCTCGGCCATCGCGTTCAGGTGGAAGAACCGGTACCGGAACTCCCGGTCGAGCCCGAGGTAGTACGCGCAGAAGACCTGGAACGGCGTCGGGTCCATGGGTGCAAGGATAGCGCAGAAGTGCGGAGGGAGAGGAATCCGCGTTGGCCGCGATGGGCGGCGGGTGAAGTCAGAGCCACGTTCATCGAGACGCCGGATGCGGGTGACAGTGGCAGGAAACAGGAACAGTGACAGGGGACAGTGTCAGTGACAGGTCCAGAGGCCGCTGAAAAACTCGCAAGATCGCGACTTCGTTTCTTTTTGGTCCTCCTGGAGACGCGAGCACCGCTCGCCCGTCACCGGGGCGTGGCCTCATTTGAGGATCGCGACTTGGTCTCTTGATGGTTCCCCTGGAGACGCGAGCACTGCTCGCGTCTGGAGGCGCGAGCCCTGCTCGCGCTGGTCCGCGACGGAGCAGCGGGACAACCGCGGACACCCGGGAGCGGGACCGACAGGGGGCAGGTTCAGTGACAGGTGTCAGAGCACAGTGTCAGTGTCAGTGTCAGTGACAGTGACAGGTCCACGTTGGACGCGGGGGCGGGGGGTTGCGACAGACCCACGTGCACCGCG
>DYKK01000045.1:1732-15082 GCA_020722625.1 Anaeromyxobacter dehalogenans | reverse complement strand
GGCTGCGCGCCGTCCTCGACGAGGCCCGGCGCCCCGCACGCGAGAGGCCCGAGGCTCCGCCGAGGCCCCGCCTGACCCCTGCCGAGGATGTCCAGAGGATCCGCAAGGAGAACGAAGACCTTCGCCGGGCGCTGGCCGAGCACGCCGAGCGCCTGAAGGTGGCCCTGCGCAAGGCCGAGCACAACCGGCGTGCGTGGCTCGTGACCCAGATGCAACTGGACCTCGCCGAGGACCGCCTGCACCTCCTGACCCACGGGAAACCCCGGCCGGTTCTGGGGGTGAGGGAGGCGCCCGCCGGGACTCCGGGCGAGCGCGTCGAGGCGGAGGTCGTGGACGGGATGGAGGAAATGGATGAGCCCGAGGGTCCCGCCCCCGCCGGCGAGACGACCGGGCGTGAATGAGGGTCGGATGTGGGCCGGAGGAAGACGCGAGCAGGCGCTCGCGTCCCCGGGGGAACCGGAACGAGACCCGATCGCGTCCTGGAAACCCGCTGCAAGGCGCGGGCGTGCCCTGCCTCATTGCTCGTTCGCGTTGATCCTCGCGACCGCCGGGGTCGCCTGCGAGGATACTCACGTCCTGTCGGGGTCGTTCCGGTCGGACGCCTTCACGACCACCGCGGCCGACCCGGGCCCGGAGGCGACGGCGAAGGACGCCACCGCGGCCGACCCGGGCGGTCCAGAAGGGCCATCCCTCGCCGCGGCCTTTCAGGACCTCTCGCTGGAACTGGTGCTCGGTCACTTCGGTCCCGAGGTGGCCGGACTCGCGAAGTTCCGCAAGGTCCGCGGGGCCGGGACATGTCCGTGCGCCCAGATCCGCGACGGGCGATACGGCGGGGGCCGATTCACGTTCGAGTTCGACGCCGATTTCCCGTCCGACTGCCTGGACCTCGGAAGCCTTCACTTTGAGGCGAGCCTGTCCCTCCGCGCCGACGGGGCCCTCGACGGCGACGAAGCGGGGCACCTGGACGTGACGCTCCCCGGGAGTCCGGACACCACCGAGCGCCTGCGCGTCGTGCTCGGTCGCGACAAGCGGGAGCAAGACCTCAACGCCCTGGACCTGTCGTGCGAGGGATTCTCGCGCGTGAAGTCGCCATGAACGCGACACGCACCCTCCCGGCCCTGGCGCTCGTCGCCGGGTTGCTGGGGTCCGGCCCCGTCCTGCCGGACGAGCGAGACGCCCTGTCGTTCCCGCGCAAGCGCGTGGTCGTGCTGCCGGTCCGGGACTACCGGATCGACCCGGAGGCCCTGTTCCCCGCGACCCCGCGCGCCCGGGCCGAGGACCGCCCCTCGGAAGGCGCTTCCATCACCGGCGACCTGGACGATGCGATCCTCCTGGCGCTGAGGGCGGAACCCGAACTCGACGCCGTGCGGGCCGACGAGGCGCTGGCCTCCGGTCGGGAAGGCCGCGGGAACGTGGCCCTGGGCTTCCTGCGCCTGGGCGTCGAGTTGTACCGAAACCTCCGGGTGGACGACGCTGCGCAGACGCTCGAGAAGGGGGTGGAGGCCGGCCGGACCGAGTACCTGGACCTCGTGAACCCTCAACGGATGTTCGATCTGTATCTGTATCTCGGGCTGTCCTACGTCGAGCAGGGTCGGGCGGCGCTGGCCCACGTGGCCTTCAAGAACATGTTCCTGGTCGCGCCCCGCGAGGCCTTCGGCCGGGCGGAGTTCCGTCGCGGGTACTTCCCGGCGGCCGCGGAGGACGCCATCCGGACGGCGGCCGTGGACTTCGTCCAGACCTCGCCCCAGGAGGTCCCCCTGGGTTCGCCGGAACGGACCGCGGACCTCCTGAAGGCCACGGGCGCGAAGGCCATCGTGGACGTCTTCGTCGCGAGCCGACCCGGCGACAACGGCGTCCTGTCCGTGCGGGTTTTCGAGCCCGTGTCCGGGGAACGCGGAGCCCGTCCGGCCCTGTCCCGCAAGCACCCGGTTCCCGGGGCGAGCCGCGCCGGCGACCTCGTGTCCCGCGACCTCTCGGCGTGGATCGCCTGCACGGACCTGCCCTCCCGGGCCCCCCCGCGCGAGCGGCTGCCGCGCTTCTACATGGACACCACCGGGACCTACACGCTCTTCCTGAGGCACCCCACGCGCAACGTCTTTCACAACGCGGGGTTCGGCGCCGGGTTGTCCTACCAGATCCTGAAGGAACTCGATTTCTTCGTCCGTCTGAACCTCCTGACCTCGTTTCCGGACAAGTACAACGACCTCATCAGCGGGTTCACGAGCATCCGCTTCCACACCGGGGTCGGATACACGCTCGGGGGGACCTGGGGCCGGTTCTTCGTCCATACCGGACTCGACCTCCAGTACCTGACGAACTTCGCCTCCTCGACGGACCCCTCGTGCAAGATCGGCGCGTGGACGAGCAATCCGGAGTTCTGCAACCCCGATCACGTGGAGCGCCTGCCCTACCGGTTCCTGGGCGGCGCCGGCGTGGCGATCGGGGTGGACGTGATCCTGGTCGGCCCGATCTACGTCACGTTCAAGGTCGGAGCCGCCACCTACTTCTTCCCCGCGGGCCCCGCCTCCCCGCTCAACTTTCCGCTGGTCGGCGAGGCGGGCCTGGGGTATGCTTTCTTTTGATTTGACAGGGGGGTGTCCGTGGCGGAGGAAGTCAAGACCTGTCCGTCCTGTGGATTCCCGTATCCCATCCACATCCGCGACTGCGTGCGGTGCGGCCGTCTGCTCGTGATCCGGAGCGGCACGGTCCTGGCGGACCGGTTCACGGTCAAGGACCTCGTCGCGACCGGAGGCATGTCTCAGATCTACCTGGCGCGCCAGCATGCGATCGACCGGGAGGTCGCCCTCAAGGTCGTGCCGCCGTCCCCGTCGGGCGGGAGAGAGGCCGCGGAGGCCTTGCGCAACGAGGCCTTCCTCGCCGGGCACGTCACGCACCCGCACATCGTGTCCGTCTTTGACCACGGAACCTTCGAGGGCGGACACCTGTACCTGGCCATGGAATACCTGCGCGGCCGGACGCTCGGTCAGGCCCTGGCCCAGGACGGCCCCATCGCCCCCGTGGCGACCACGAGGATCCTGATCGAGGTCTGCGAGGCCCTCGCGGTCCTGCACGACTCCGGGCTCGTGCACCGCGACCTCAAGCCGTCCAACCTCTTCCTGGTCCCCATGGAAGGCGGGCGGGACTTCGTGAAACTGCTCGATTTCGGGCTCGTGACCATGGCCCGCCCCTCGTGGTTCCTCTCGCGGGGACGCGGCCGCACCGGCACCCCGCTGTACATGAGCCCGGAGCAGATCCGCGGCGACCCCGTGGACGCCCGCTCCGACCTTTACTCGCTCGGCACCATCGCTTACGAGATGCTCGTCGGGCGGCCCGTCTTCCCGGGTCTCGACCCCTTCGAGGAGCACCTGAAGTCCATCCCGACCCCGATCAGCATCGCGGCGCCGGCGGTCCGGGTCCCCAGGGCGCTCGACGACCTGATCCTGCGGCTCCTGTCCAAGGACCCGAGGCGCCGCCCCCGTCACGCGGGCGAGGTCCTCGACCGGCTCCGCCGCCTCCTCCCGAGCGGATTCCGCGCCCCGAGCGGCGTGCGCGAGGCCGCCCCGGACCCGACGAGCGAGCGAAACTCGGCCTTCCCATCGTCCGGAGGCGTGCGCCTGCGCGACCCGGACTTTGTCGGCCGCCTGCGCGAGTGCAAGGTCTTCGACGAGGCGATGGACCGCGCCCGCGCGGGCGAGGGATCGGTCGTCTGGTTCCTCGGGGAACGCGGATCGGGCAAGTCCACGCTCGGGAGGCACCTCCTGGATCGCGCCGCGAGCGCGGGTCTTCGGACCGCCTCGTGTCCCCCGGCCCTGCACGGGCCGATCCTCGGGACCTGGCGGCCCGTGGTCACCGGCCTGCTGGGCCTCAAGGACCCCAGCCACGACGAGGTCCGCGCGGCCGTGGCTCGCCGCCTTGGCATTCCGGAAGACGACGCGGTCGCGGAGGGGGTCGCGGACGCCGTGGCCCCGGGCGCGGCGATCCGCGAGCGCCTGCTGCAGGATCGCGAGGTGTTCGTGGGCTTCCTCCAGACGGCCGTCGAGGGCTTCCTGCGCCGCTTCGCGGAGACGGAACCCTTCGTGGTGTTCCTGGACGATTTCCACCTGGCCGACCCGGAGAGCGCGGGGTTGCTGGACCGACTCGCACGCGGTCTGCGAGCCCAGCCCGCGCCGATCCTGATCGTCGTGGCCTCGGTGCCTCTCCCCCGATCCCCGAACGGCGAACTGAAGAGGACCCACCGCGCCCTGGCCACGGTCCGGACCGACGGGGTCTCGTGCGCGATGAGCCGTCTCGCCGATGCGGAGGTCGCGGCGCTTTTGGATTCGATGTCCCCCGTCGAGTGCGCACCCTCTGTGCGGCGCCTGGTCCGGAGGGCCGCGGGCGGAAACCCCCTGTTCGCCGTCCAGATGTTTCGGCACCTCGCCACGCGGGGCGCCGTGGCGATCATCCAGGGCCAGGTGCGACTCGTCGCGGGCGCGGACACCTCGGTTCCCGAGGTCTTGAGCGAACTCATCAAGGCCCGCCTGGACGAACTGCAGCAGTCGCTGCCGGACGGGGTCGGGGCCGAGGAGGTCCTGACCCGCGTCGTCCTCCTCGGGGCGTGGGCCTCGGCGCGCAACGTGTGGGACCTGCTGGACCGGGAGGGCCGGCACGACCTGCGGGACGCCATGGACGCCCTCGTGGACCGGCTCGTGGCCGAGGGGTTCGTGAACCGGATTCCCTGGGGCGGGGACGACGTGTTCGTCCCGTCCCACCCGCTGTTCGCGGAGGTGATCCGCGAGCGTCCCAGGGATTCGGCGGGACTTCGCCTGCGGCTCATCACCGCGCAGGTCCTGGAAGGGGCCTGCGCCGACCACCTGGTCCCGGCGGCCGGTGAGATCGGGAGGTTGTACCGCGAGGCGGGATACCAGGACCGCGCCGCGGACTACCTGATCATGGCCGCGGACGCGGCCTTCGAGGACTCCCACCACGCCGAGGCGATCGCCCAGTATCTGAAGGCGGAGGAGTGTCTCCAGGGGCTCGCGAACGACCAGGATGACCGCCCGGGCCGGGTGGCCCTGGCCCTGGCGGAACTGCACTTCGTGTCCGGGGAGTATCGGGAGGCGGAGCAGCGGCTCGAGTCCCTGTCCCGTTCGAAGGTATTCGGTCCCGGAACGGCCCGACGCCTCCACCTCCTGGAACTCCGGGCCCGCGTGGCCGAGGCGGCTCGCGAGACGGACCGGAGTCTGATCTACTGCTCGGAACTCGTCAAGGCCGGCGAGAAGGCCCAGGACCGGCATCGGGTGGCCCGGGGCCTGCTGATCGCGGCCGGCATCCGGCTGGACCAGGGTGACAACGCGGAGGCCGCCCGCCTGATGGACCGGGCCGAGGAACTCGTCGCCCAGGACGCGGATTCCGCGACGATGGGACAGATCCACCTGGCCCGCGGCCGCCTGTACTACAAGGTCGGGACCTCCGAGCAGTGCTTCGAGGCCCTGAAAAAGGCCCTGGACATCCTGAGCGGCCCCAGGAACTTCCTGGACCGGGCCCAGGCCCTGTTCTTTTACGGGGCAAGACTGGCGAGCCTGGAACGACGGGCCGAGGCGGTGGAGGTCTTCCAGGAGGGCGTGGCCCTCTGCGAGGTGACCGGGTTCTCGCGCGGACTCGCCGGCCACCTCGCGAACCTCGCGACCTCGCTCGGGCACCTGGGGCGGGTGGAGGAGGGCCGCGAGGCCGCCCGCCGCTCGCTCGAGATCCGCGAGAAGATGGGAGACCGCCGCGGGGTGGCGCACGCGCTGACCGCCCTGGCCGACCTCGCGCTTCTCGAGAAGGACTACCGCACCGTCCTCGACCTGTCCCGCAAGGCCCTCGCCATCTGCCGGGACCACGGATACCCGATCGGCGAACGGGTGGCCCTGATGAACCTCGGTCAGGCCTGTCTCGGCCTCGGCGACCTGGACGCGGCCGAGCGCCACCTCACCGAGTGCATCGCGACCACGCGCAGGGACCGCCACGTGGACCCCTGCATCCCCGAGGCCCACGAGCGCCTGGCCGAAGTCCACGAGCGGCGCGGGGACGTCGAGGACGCCCTGCGCCACCGCCTCGAGGCCCTCGACCTGTACGACCGGATCGAGAGGGACCAGGACGCGGCACGGATCCGGGCGCGGCTGGGGATCACCGCGGACGGCGGGGGCTGATTCTCGTCAATCGAAAAAAACAGTTGACATTCGGAACGGCCTGTTTCACCCTTCTCTTGTCTCGCATCGGAGGGAGATCACCATGGCGTATCCACATGTCCAGATCGTGGGGTCCGCGGGCGGCACCATCGCCCCGGGGGACGGGTTCGAGGTCGTGATCCCGGCCGGGATGTTCTCGTCCGACGCGCGCATCGTGGTCGAAGCGCCCGCGCCGCCGGGGTCCTCGCCACCCAGCCGGACGGCGGCCGGGAACGCCTACCACGTCACGCAGACCCACGGGCCCGCCCCGGGCGGTTCCAGCCGGTTCCTGATCCGGGTCCCGTTCGCGAGCGCCTTTGCGCGATACCGGAACCAGTTGAACGTCCACCACAACGTGAACTCCGAGGATCCCACCGGCTGGATCCCCGCCCCGGACCGCGTGGACGAGGGGATCCAGTACGTCATGGGCGGCCGGTTCAACCCCGGTAACTTTCTGGGCTATCACTGCGTCTTCAAGGGGTGACCCGGGACCCTGACCGTCTCCCCGGCATCCGGCGTCCGGGATCCGGGGTCCGGTGTCGCGGCGGACGTGGCTTTGCCGTCCCGCGCCGTCCATCGCGTCCAACGGGGCGCTGACACTGTCACCGACACTGTTCCTGTCCCCTGACCCTGTCCACGGTCCATGCCACCGCCACCCCTCCTTCAACGCCCCAGGACCTGTGCCTGGGGTCCATGGAGGTGGGCGTGTCACGAGCCTCTTTCGAAGGATGCCGGCGAGTCGCCGGTTGGGCGCCTAGCGCGACAGGAGGGCCTCCCGGGCCTTCTCCGCCCGGGCTCGCACGTCCGGGTCCTGTTCCATCCGGATCACCTCGTTCAGGAAGTCCACGGCCTCCCGCCGCCCGAGTGTCATCAGGGCGTCCAGGGCCAGGGTCCGGACCGAGGGGTCCGCGTCGAAGACCGCCTTCTCGATCCCCTCGAGGGCGTCCTTCTCCTTCGTGGAGGCCAGGGCCTGGATCGCCGCGGTCTTGACCTCGCGGTCCGGGTCAATGACCAGGGCCGAGATCGCGACGATGGCGCGGCGCTCGTGGACCTGGCGCACCGCCTCGATGGCCGCGAGTTTCACGGCCGGGTCCTGGACGTAGAGGAGGCTCGTCAGGAAGTCGAGGTCCCGCGCGGCCTCGCCGGGGCCGAGCAGGTCCAGGTAGGCCCGCACCGCGCCGCGCCGGATGTCCGGGTGCCCGTGGGAGCACAGCATCCGCAGGGGCTCCCGCGCGGTCGCGAGTCTGCGGGCCGCCACCCCCTGGACCCCCGCGAGGACCACCGCGTCCGATTCGTCGGACAGGGCCCGGATCAGGACCTCCGGGGCGCCCGGGTCCTGCGAGCGGGAGGCGGCCACCGCGGCCGCGGCCCGGATCTCGGGGTCGGGGTCGCGCGACAATCCCAGGATCGAGGCGGTCACGCGCTCGTCCGGGACCCGGGCCAGGGCATAGACCGCGGCGCGTCGCACGGCCGGGTCCGGGTCCTGGAGGCGCGCCTCGAGCACGGCCAGGGCCCGCGTGGGCGGCGGGGCGTCTTGCAGCGCGTCCCCGAAGGCCTTCATGGCCAGGCGCCGGATGGTCGGGTCCGACCCCTCCATCAGCGACAGGAGGGCGTCGGTGGTCTGAGCGGACAGGATGCGGATCGCCGCGGCCTCGACCGCGGCACGCTCCGCGTCGGAGCGGGGCGACCCGAGGAGCGGGGCCAGACTGACCGGGTTCTTGTACGCGACGACGGCCTCGACCGCGGCGGCCCGCACCGCCGGTTCGGGCCTCAACAGCGCCCGGTACAGGACGGGGAGGCCGTCCTCGGGCCGGGTGTCCGCGACCCGGCGCACCACGGCGGCCGCGCCCGCCTCCGACCCCGCGTCCACGAGCCAGGTCCACGCGTCCCTCCGCTCCGAGGCGCCGGGGGACGCGGCGAGTTCCAGGGCGAAGGACTCGCGCGTGTCGCGGTCCAGCCGGTCGTCGTGGAGGCCCCGGGCCATCATCGCGGTCGCCCCGATCTGGACGAGCCCCTTGCGCGCAAGGTCCCGGACCTGGGCCGAGCGGTGGGTGAGGCACTGGTACAGGCCGGGGGCCACGGCCGGGTTGCGGGACTCCACGAGCCGCGCGATGGCCGCGATGACGACCTCGTCGGAGGGGTCCGAGAGCCGGTCCATCTCGATGAAGATGTCGTACCGCTTGATGCCGCGCTCCGACAGCATCCGGGCCGCGGCGAGTTTCACCGAGGGGTCCGCGTCCGTCTCGACCACCTGGCCCAGGCGGCGGGTGACCTCCTCGCCCCTCTCCGCCTGAAGGAGTTTCAGGACCGCGAGGCGAACGGCCGGCGACGGGTCGTCGAGGAGCGGCAGCAGGCGCTGCGCCTTCTGGACCACAGGGAGCGCGGGGAAGGCCGCGAGGACCGCCAGCTTGACGCGGTCGTCTCCCCGGACCAGACCTCCGAGGACCCGGTCCATCACGTCCGGGTCCCCTCGATCCAGTTTCAGATAAAACAGGTCCGAGGGCATCGCGTCGAGGGGCGACAGGAGGATGACCGCGTGGGCGCACCGACGCGGGGGCAGGGCCTCGTGGAACGGCACGGCGAGGAGGAAGACCGGGTAGCGCAGGGCCGACGTGTCGAGGGGGGTCTGGCGCAGGGCCGGGGCGCGGACCACGGACACGCCGAGTCCCCGGAGGGTGTGGAAGACCTCCTCGGCCACGAGTGCGTGCGAACCCGGGACGGCCGGGTCGAGGTTCAGCGTGGCTTGACGGACGCCTCCGGGTCCGGAATCGAGGAGGAGCGTGGCCTTCCCATACTCGGCCGGGTGGGCCTCCTTCAGGGCGTCGAACGCCCGCAGGATGGAGTCGTCGGGACGGCCCGCATCGTAGCCGTGGAACGGTTCCGGGACCAGCACCGTCTCGGACCCGGTCCCCCGGACCACCTGGACCGCGCGATAGACCACGGCGGTCACGTCGCCGTCGCGGGCCGAGACCGCAATCGGCCAGGCCAGGACCGCCGCCACGAGAACCGATCGGCGCCGCATCTCGTCACCTCGCGAAGAGACTCCCGCGCCCCCGCGGGGACCGGCATTCTATCATCCCCTTGTCTCCGGAACGCACCCCCAAGACCCGTCATCCCGACCTCAATGGAACGACGGAACACTGGTCGCGGTCTTGTGCCGGCCGTGACTTGCCCCGTCTGGAGGCGCGATTCTCAATCGCGCCGGCTGCGGCTCCAGTGTGGTGAATCGGGACGGGATCTTTTGAAGCGAACTACGCCCGTCTGAAGACGAGGGCTTCGGGGCGTCGGGCTGGGCCGCGGGGGCCGCGATCTCGGATTTCGGATTGAAGTCGCACACCCGCTGCCGTGAGATGGTGGTGAATGAGGATCCGCGTCAAAGCCAACAGGTTCAATGGTTTGTGAAATCTGACGGTGGATTTGGGAAGATCGGATGGCGGATGCTGGGCCGACTGCGCCCGATCGTGGCCTACTGCCCGGGGCGGCAGGTCCCGCCCGCGCAGCACGGCGCGAGGGTCTCGTGCAGGACGAGGTCCCGGATCGTGCGGCGGACCGGGTACCCGCACTCGACGTACTCGACCTCCTCCGTGTCCGCGAGGAGGGTCTTCAGGGTGCCCGGGGGGATCGGGGAGTTGAGCCGGATCAGGGCGCGGGCCGAGAGGGCGCGGACCACGGGGTCCGCGTGGGACAGGAGGCGGAGGAGGGTCGGCTGCGCCGCGCCGACGGCTTCCGGGAACGCCCGGGCGAGGCGGCCGGCGGCCCACAGCACCTCCGGCAGGTCGCTCACATTCTCCTCCGATTCCCCAAAGACCACGATCTCGCCAAAGAGGGTCCGGACGAACCCCTCGGCCTCGGCCGGTCCTCCGAGCGCGACCTCCGCGATGGCGGCCGCAGCGCCCGGACAGTGATTCCCGGACTCGTCGTTCCGGGCCCACGTCAGGCGCTCGAGAAGCGAACGCGCCCGATCCGCGTGCCGCCGGGCCGCCTCGCCGAGGACGGCGGCCGCCCGGTGGCGCAGGACCGCGTCCGGGTGGTACAGCAGGCGGAAGATGTCGGGAACCAGGCTCGGGTCCTGGGCGACCGCGCGCGCGACCTCCTCGTCGCGCCCGGCCGCGAGCAGTCCTCGAAGCAGTTCACGACGCGCGACCGATTCCGGCATGGCCGGCTCCGTTCGGGGGAACCGCGGGATCGCGGCGACCCCCTGTCTGATCGTAGTGGGTTTCGGGAGACCCGCTTCCACGATTCCTTGACAAGGCTCAATCCCGTGTTAGGCTTTGCTCGTCACGTGACCCGCGGGTGGTGCCATGAGTCCGTTCAAGGGTTTCACCCACCTTGTTCCGGACGAGGAGGTCCGGGACCTGCTCGAAGGTCTGATTGCGTTCGCGCCGGTCGCCATCATGATCACCGACGCCGAGGGGAACGTGATCGGGGTGAACCACGCGCACACGCTCCTGACGGGCCTGACCTTCGAGCGGATCGTGCTGGACCTCAAGATGAACTTCCGGCACTACCTGAAGATGGTCAACCCCGAGGCGAGCGCCGAACTCGAACGGGCCTACCAGGGCGAGGCGATCGAACTGTCGGACTTCTTCTACCAGGTGAAGCCCCCGCCCGGCGTGGCGCCCCTGACCGAGAAACTGGCCCGGGGCTTCTGGATCAACGCGCGGGCGTTTCCCATCAAGGACTCCGAGGGCCGGGTGACCTACGTGGTCGTCATGAACGAGGACATCACGACCAAGAAGGAACTGGAGATGCTCCTGGCGCAGGCGCAGAAGATGGAGACCATCGGGACCCTGGCGGGCGGTCTCGCGCACGACTTCAACAACATCCTCTCCGGGGTGGTGGGGTACGCGTCGCTGCTCGCGGCGCGCCTGCCCGAAGGGAGCCCGGACCACGAGGCGGCGCGGACCATCCTCGAGGCCGCGGACCGGGCCACGGTCCTGACGAATCACCTCCTGACCATCGCCCGGAAGTCGGCGCCGGCGCTGGCGGTGGTGCGGTTGCAGGAGATGTTGCCCAGGACGGTGGCCTTCCTGTCGAGGACCATCGGACCGACCCACCCGATCCGGCTGGAGGTGGCCGAGGACACCTTCGAGGTGGACGTGGACCGCCCGCAACTGGAGCAGGTGATCACGAACCTGTGCCTGAACGCGCGGGACGCGATGCCGGGCGGGGGCGCCATCACGATCGTGGTCGGC
Source organism: Anaeromyxobacter dehalogenans (assembly GCA_020722625.1). Lineage (GTDB taxonomy): Bacteria > Myxococcota_A > UBA9042 > DTJE01 > DTJE01 > DYKK01. The sequence goes on along the minus strand of DYKK01000045.1, from coordinate 3,696 downwards.
AATCACGTGTTCGGCGAGGGGGAATGTCCGCTGCCCACCATGCCCGCGGGGGAGTATGTGGGGATCGCCGTGGGGGACACGGGGGTGGGGATGCCGCCCGACGTGATGGGTCGTGTCTTTGAACCCTTCTTCACGACGAAGGAACTGGGACGAGGGACCGGCCTGGGCCTCGCCGTCGCGTACGGGATCGTCAAGTCGCATCGGGGCTTCATCAGGGCCACGTCCAAGGTGGGGCAGGGGAGCGAGTTCCTCGTGTATCTGCCGCGGAGCCGGGGCGGGGCGGCGAGGACCCCGGGGAGGGCCTTGCGCGCGGTGGCCGGCCCGGCGACGTCCGGCCTGTCCATCCTGATCGTGGATGACGACCCGATGGTCCGCCGGGTCCTGTGCGACATGCTCGTCCGGATCGGGCACCAGCCGGTCGGGGTGGACGGGGTCCGGTCGGCGCTCGGGGTCCTGATGAAGGACTGGGACCGATACGACCTCCTGGTGGTGGACGTCGTGATGCCCGATCGCGACGGGTTCGCCCTGGTCGAGGCCGTCCGGTCCGCCGGGGCGGAGATCCCGGTGCTCCTGTGCACGGGCCTCTCGACACCCGAGGTCCAGGACCGCGCGAGGTCGCTTCCCAGGGTCGCGATCCTCTCCAAGCCCTTCGACATGAAGTCGTTCGGGGAGGCGGTGGCCTCCGTGGCGAGGCGCCGCTAGGCCCCGGTCGCAACAGGGTCCTGGGGTCGCCCACCTCCCCATTGACATCCGTCTTCGGCTGCCGTATCGTCCGGATTGTCAAGGACTTCGCCTGCTCTTGAACGGAGGGCTCCCATGGCGACGAAGGACGTCGGGCCCCGTGAGGAGGCGTCTCCCCGGACCGGGGCGAAACGGTCGAAGCCGCGCCAGGGAGGTCCGCGCGAGGCCATCCTCAAGTCGCTCCAGGGCGCGGGGGGATACGAGGCCCAGGCCCGCAGGTTCTCGCCGCGCGGCGGGACCAGCGACATGGTCGCGGTGGCCGGATCCGGCGTGGCGGGCGCGGGCGGGCCGCTGCCTCACCTCGGCCGCATCCAGGAATCGTTCGGCGCCCACGAGCGCCACGCGGACGCGGTGGCGGACGCCGTGGTCGCGGGCCGGCCGGCCGAGGGCCTCCTGTCGCGCATGGCCCCCGGCGGCGCGGCGGCCCAGGCCTCGCGCGCGGTCCAGGGGATGGCCGTGCAGTTCATCGGCAAGCGCCTGGACCAGCCGCTCGACGCCCAGGACCCGCAGCCCGCGTTCGGCGAGACGCCGGGACAGCAGAGGCGCTACAGCCCCGACCAGTACGTCGCCATGTGGGAGAAGGAGCAGAACCGCAAGATGACCCCGGAGGAGCGCGAGACGATCGACCGGGGGTGCATCGGGATCACGGCCACGAACCTCGCGGGTGGGGGCAATCCGCTCGACGACGCCGAAGGGGTCTATGGGACCTTCGAACTGGCCCACCAGAAGATGATCGAGAAGAACCGCATCCTGGACGAGATGGCGAAGAAGCCCGGCGCCAACGTCGGGACGGCCCGGTACGTCCTGTTCGCGAAGCTGTTCTGGTCGAACCAGTCCGACGACTGGGAGGAGCGGCTCAAGCCCGACGAGAAGGCCTTCCTCCCCGACCCGAAGACGGGCGAGGTGGACATGACCGGGTACCAGTACTACCCGCAATCGCGGTACTCGACCGACCCCGCGACCGGGGAGCGGCGCCGGTCGTCCTACGTCAACTTCGATTACGGCTTCTGGGACGAGGCGAGCCAGTGCTTCTGGCACGCGAATCACATGGAGTACAAGGACCCGGTCAAGCGGGCGCAGGACCCGATGAAGGTGCTCCAGAGCACGAAGGAGAAGTTCACCCGGGGATACCTGGACTTCGACCGGATCATTTTCTGCATCGCGCTCGCGAACAACTACGACCCCGGACGCGCGGCCCTCACCCATGTCGGGGGAGGCGGCGG
>DYKK01000045.1:0-1632 GCA_020722625.1 Anaeromyxobacter dehalogenans | reverse complement strand
CGGGGGAGGCGGCGGAGGAGGTGCCGGATGATCCTGAACTCGGACCCGACCCGACATGTGGACCAGGTGGTGACGCTGGAGGGGACCGCGCGGGACGCGGCCCTGGGCGCGGTGGTGTTGCTGTCCGACGGGACGCCCGTGTTCATCCGGGGGCTCGACGGCTGGGAGGCCCGGTGGGACCGCAGGCGCGTGCGCGTGACCGGGGTCCTGCGGTCGCGAAAGATGGCCCCGGACCCGGAAGTGAACGACCAGGGCGAGGTCAGCCACGGGATGTTCGGGGACGCCCTGGTGGTCGAGGACGCCACGTGGGAGGAGGCGACGTGAGGCCGGCGCGGCTCGCCGCGGCGGCGCTCGTCGCGCTCGCGGCGATCGCGTCCGGGGGATGTGCCTGTCCGCGGAGCGCCCCGCGCGGGGAGGACCCCGGCGGCGGGGGGGTGCGGGCCATGGCGCGGCCTGTTCGTTCGCTCGCCGAGGCCCGGGCCGCGGTCGGCCGCCGGGTCCGCGTCGAGGGGACGGCCGGCCGCGAGAAACTCGGGGACTCGGTGGACGTGGGCGGCCTGGTGCTGATCTGCCTCGATCACCGGTTCGGGGACGCCCGCATCGGGCGGACCGTCTCGGTGGAAGGCGTGCTCGACGAGACGCGCGACTTCGAGGCCGTGCGCGGCCCGGGCGGCGAGGTCAGCCAGGGCACGGGATCCGACGCCCCGCTCCTCGTGCTCCGCGGCTGCGAGGTGCGGCCCGGTCCGGATTGACGCGACGTGATCTCCGGAGGACTTCCATGAAGACCCTGGGTTTCATCCTCATCATGGCCCTGTGCCTGACCTGCGACGAGGGCTCGGGGCGGACGAAGGAGGGCGCCATGACCATCACGTCCACTGCGTTTGCTCACAACGGCGAGATCCCGGCGCAGTTCACCTGCGAGGGGCGCGACGTGTCGCCGCCCCTGTCGTGGTCCGGGCTCCCGGCCGGGACGAAGTCCTTGGTCCTGATCGTGGACGACCCGGACGCCCCCGACCCGGCCGCACCCCGGATGACCTGGGTCCACTGGGTCCTGTACAACCTCCCGGCCACGGCCACGGGCCTTCCCGAGGCCGTCAAGACCCTGCCCCCCGGCACCCGCGAGGGTCTCAACGACTGGAAGCGGACCGGGTGGGGCGGCCCTTGCCCCCCGATCGGGCGCCATCGCTACTTTTTCAAACTGTTCTCGCTCGACACGGTCCTGCCGGACCTCCGGTCCCCGACGAAGGCCCAGCTGGAGAAGGCCATGGAGGGGCACCTCCTGGCCCGGGCCGAACTCATCGGGACCTACCAGAAGCGTTGACCCGCGGGCGCGTCCGGCGGCGCGGCGGTCGCAGCCAGAACCCCGATCCGCTTCCGGGATCCGGGGTCCGGGATCCGGGGTCCGGGATCCGGCATCCGGGATCCGGTGTCGCGCTGCACGCGGCCCCGTCGTCACGCGCCGCTCATCGCGTCCAACGTGGCACTGACACTGCCACTGTCCCTGTCACCGTCCCTGTCCCCTGACCCGGTCCCCCGAATCTACGAGGAAACCCCACCCGAACCTGGATCCGCGCTCCCGCGGCCGAGACGACCGGTTCGTTCGCCAGGGTCCTCAAAGCCCCACGATCCGCC
>DYKK01000421.1 GCA_020722625.1 Anaeromyxobacter dehalogenans | reverse complement strand
TCTAGTCCTAGATATCTGGCTTTCGAGCCCGATGTCAAGGGGGACCTGATCGGGAGTTCGCTGCGAGGGGTGACCAGGCCCTTTCAGGTCACGGCCTGGTCTGCCGGCAGGCGGGAGGCCACGGCATCGAAGACCGCGCGGGCGATGGCGAGGGCCTCGCGAACTTCCTCGGGGGTCGGGTCCGAGGGGATGCCGGGATACCGGAAACGCCAGGCGTAGGGCGTGAGGTCCACCGCGCGATCCGTGACCGGAATGAGCGTCTGATCCGCGCGGCAGGCCAGCCGTCCGAGTTCGTCGAGGTCGTGGGTCTTGCGGAAGGGGACCTCGCGGAGGGTAAGGAACGCCTTCAACGCCTTTTCGGCCGCCTGCTGGCAGTGAAAGAGCGCGCCCCGCATCAGCGGCGGATCCGCGTCGAGGTCATGTTCCGCCTCGCGCAGGTCCTCCCGCGCCCGCGCCATCCATTCCGAGACCTCCCTGGCGATGTCAGGCGGGATAGACAAGGCGACCCTCCCGGAGCACCGTTGCAGGGAGCGAGCAGACCACCCGGCGACGAGAATCGAACTCCTCGTCCGTCCACACCAGAACGTCCTTCGGGACCCCCACCCCCCTCAGGGCGCGATAGGCGACCTGGTCCCTGCGGTGCGGGGGGAGGTCCGACTCCGCGACCACCACGAGCAGGTCGTAGTCGCTGTCCGGTCGCGCCTCGCCCCGCGCGCGCGAACCAAACAGGTAGATCCGGTCCGGTCGAAGCGCCTCGACCAGTCGCCGAACGATCTCGCTGAGGATCGGGTCGTCCACGCCGCGCGTTCCGTCTCGTCCGACGCCATTGTCGCAGACGGGCGACGAGCCGGTCAACAGGGGCACTGGGCCCCAAATCCGCCATCAATTTCCGCAAGACTTCGAATCAACGTGGGATCTGTTTCGTCGGGGACTTGCGAGAATCTGGCTATCCCTTTCGCTCAAGTCGCCCCAGCCCGTTGTGGTTGGGGGCATCATGGCAAACTAGCGTGGCTGCTGGAGTTGCGCGATTGAAGTTACGGAAGCCCGCATGGGACGAGCCTCTGCGGGAATCGCGGTCAAACCACAACCCCTTGTGGTCACTGGAGCGAAGGGGATAGCCACATGCGAGAAATCACGGCGGATTCCGGCTGGAACGCCCTCGGAGCGAGCCGACCATCCCGTCCGTGGGCGTGTCGAGACCCACCGCGGCCTCGGGCCGACGTCACGGTTCGGTCGGATCGATCACCTTCAGGAACCGGAACAGCCGGAAGTGCCCGTCGCACGTCGCGATCGTGGAGACGCCGTGTTCCCGCATGAGGGCCGCGATGTGCGCGTCGTGGTACCGGTTTCCGCGGATCGGCGGGGATTCGCCGAGGAGGTCCTCCAGGACCGTCGCGTGCCGTCCGGTTTCGAGCAAGACCTCCACGCGGGGATCGGCGGCGAGGCTGCGCACATACTCGCGCGCGGCCGCCGGCGACAACGGCCGGCGGAACACGGCCGGATGGGTCGCCACGCGGAGCCACTCGTACAGCACGGACCAGGTGACGCAGAATCCCGCGCCCGCCCGGTGCCGTTCGACGAAATCCCTCGCGACCGCGTGGTGCGGCGATGCGCGGTTCGCCGCGTGCAGCAGGACGTTCGAGTCAATCAGCAGGCTCACTCGCGGTCCATCAACTCGTAGAGCGCGTCACGGTCCGCCAGGTCCACCGCCGGCTCGCCGAAATCGAAGACCGGCAGGGGTTTTCGCCGTGTCGCGGACCTGGTCGCCGCGTCGAGGCCGGCACGCAGGAGTTCGTTCGCGCATTCCTGGAAGGTCCGGCCGCTGCGTCGCGCCAGGTCCCGGACACGCTCGTAGATCCGGTCGTCGAGGGCCACGGTTGTGCGTCGCATGTTCGCGCCTCGCATCCAGATGCTAGCACCTCGCGCATCCGGATGTCAAACCACATCCGGAACCCACGACGCGCCGTCCCGAGCGACGAAGAAACTCGACGCGAACCTCCTGGACCCGCGGGCCCCTTGGACATGTTCAGGAACAGGTTCAGAGGACAGGTTCAGAGACAGTGTCAGTGTCCCGTTGGTCGCGATGGGCGGAGCCATGACGCCAAGGCCACGTGCAGCGCGACCCCGGACCCCGGATGCCGGACTTCTACGAAGAAACTCATCGCGGACCTGGAGCCGCGGGCACTGCCCGCGGCCAGAGGCTCGGGTTCATCCGTCAGGGTCCGCG
>DYKK01000420.1 GCA_020722625.1 Anaeromyxobacter dehalogenans | reverse complement strand
GTCATCTCGCGCGGGTCCAGGATGCGGTCCAGTTCCTCCGCAGGCAGCAGGCCCTTCTCCCTCGCCAGGTCGCGGACCGTCCGGCCCGTGCGCAGGGCCTCCTGGGCCAGGGACGCCGCGGCCTCGTACCCGATGAACGGCACCAGGGCCGTCACCAGGCCGGTCGAGCGCTCGACATGGCCCCGGCAGACCCCGGCGTTCGCCGTGATCCCGTCCACGCACCGCTCCCGCAGCACGTCCATGGCCCGCTCCAGGACCTGCAACGACTGGAACAGGTTGAACCCGATGACCGGCTCGAAGGCGTTGAGTTCCAGTTGCCCCGCCTCCGCCGCCATCGTGATGGTCACGTCGTTCCCGATCACCTGGTAGCAGACCTGGTTCACGACCTCCGGGATCACGGGGTTCACCTTGCCCGGCATGATGGTCGATCCCGGCTGCATCGGTGGGAGGTTGATCTCGTTGAGCCCCGCGCGCGGACCGGACGACAGCAGGCGCAGGTCGTTGCACGTCTTCGACAGTTTCACCGCGATGCGCTTCAGGACCCCCGACAACTGCACGAACGCCCCCGAGTCGGACGTGGCCTCCACCAGGTTCGGGGACGTGACGAGCGGCAGGCCCGTGATCCCGACCAGGCGCTCCCGCACCCGCCGCGCGTACCCCTCGACCGTGTTCAGACCCGTCCCGATCGCGGTCGCGCCCAGGTTGATCTCGTGCAGGAGCATCGCGGCCTCGCCCAGGCGCTCGATGTCCTCGCCCAGCGTGACCGCGTACGCCTCGAACGCCTGCCCGAGCGTCATCGGGACCGCGTCCTGCAACTGCGTGCGCCCCAGTTTCAGTACGTCGCGAAACTCCCGCCCCTTGCGAGCGAAGGCGTCGCGCAGGCGCGTCATGGCCCCCCGCAGGGAGCCGATCTTCCAGATGGTCGCGACCTTCAGCGAGGTCGGATACACGTCGTTCGTGGACTGCGACCGGTTCACGTGGTTGTTCGGATGGCAGTGCTCGTAGGCCCCGCGCGGGTGACCCAGGACCTCCAGCGCCCGGTTCGCGACGACCTCGTTCGCGTTCATGTTCGTGGAGGTCCCGGCCCCGCCCTGGATCACGTCCACCACGAAGTGCGCGTCCAGGCGCCCGGCCCGCACGTCCTCGCACGCCCGCACGATGGCCTCGCCGATCCCCCGGTCCAGAAGCCCCAGGTCCATGTTGGCCATCGCCGCGGCCTGCTTCACCGACCCGAGCGCCCGGATCAGCGCGGGAAACTTCGAGATCGGGATGCCCGTGATGGGGAAGTTCTCGACCGCCCTCAGGGTCTGGATGCCGTAGTACGCCTCGGCCGGGACCTCCCGTTCGCCGAGGCTGTCGTGTTCGATCCGCACCGCCATGCCGACCTCCGGGTTCCACAAGCCCCGTCGCGATACGGTAGCACAACGCGGAGGGAGCGGGGGGACGCCGCCGAAAAGGCAACGAGTCCTTGCGGGCACCGCCGCCGCGGACCCGTTCGAGGTCCGCTGCGTCCTGGAGGTCCCTTGGACGCCCGCAGGCCCTCTTGGAGGCGATCAGGTCGTCCAGGGACATCAGGTGGACGACGGTGCCGGCGACGGGCGCATCGATCCTGCGGGCCCACGCGTCGGCGAAGGCGACGCCCGGGACGGCCGTGAACGCGTCCACACGGAGCAGATCCTCGAAGATGGTGACCTCCTTGCAGACCAGTTCCTCCGGTGTCACCAGGTGGGCCGTGCCGAGGCCGACCTCCGCCAGGGCCGCGAGCAACCGTTCAGCGTTTCCTCGGGAGGGTTCGATCAGAAGGTCCACGTCCAGCGTGGCTCGGGGCACGCCGTGCAGGATCGCGGCAAGCCCCCCACGAGGACGTATTCGACTTCATGGCGTTCGAGCGAGGCGAACAACTCGGGCAGTGACGGGCGTGCCATCCGGGTTTTCCCCTCGCGTCCACCCCTTCGCCCGCGGCGGGAGAAGGGCCATCACGCCATCGGCGTACAAGAGCCGCTCCTCGACCGTGAGGCCCAGGAACCACTGGATCTTGGCCTCGTGGTCCTCGAGCCGACGGTCGTGGCTCACGAGGTGCTGCGCGTCCATCGGGTCCCTTCCGGCAGACGTCTCAACCGGATCATGAAGCGGCCCGGTCCGCGTGTCAAATCGCCTGTCGGAGGCCGCCGGAAAACTAGCAAGATCGCGACTTCGTCTCTTCTGGTGCACCTGGAGACGCGAGCACTGCTCGCG
>DYKK01000044.1:4635-15152 GCA_020722625.1 Anaeromyxobacter dehalogenans | reverse complement strand
GCACGTCCTCTCCCGCTCGGTCGCTTCGCTCCCTGCGCGGGAAGACGGGGCCCCGGTCGCGGCTGACACGAAACCAAGACCTATCAAGGTGTTCCGTCGTGCTGCCGAAAACGGGGTGGCGGATCGTGGGGGACCGGGCTATGGCTCCAGAACCATGCACGCCTCGGCGTCGGCGACCACGTCGGTCGCGGCGGAATGCACCGGGTGGGTCCGGTTGTGGGCCCACAGGGAGAAGTCGTCGTTGTAGTGGGGGTTTGGGAAGGCCCCGTTCTGTCCCCCGGGGAGGGCGTTCTGCATCGTCACCCCGGCCGGATCCAGGAGATAGACCGCCCGCATCGAGGGGCCGTGGCTGTAGGTGAAGCGCGTGTCGTTGAACCCGGGGTTCGACGCGTCCACCACGAAGTTGTCCCCGTGGCGCGGATATCCGTCCGGGTACTGGCTCGCGGGCGGGATGTTCGCCTCGCCGCCGAGCGCGTGCGGCAGGGTCAGGGTGTGGAGCCTCCCCCACAGCCACTGGTCCATGTCCGTCGTCCCGAACCCTCCCGATTGCGCGACGCCCACCTTGGCCGGGTCCTTCAGGAAGGCGAGGGCCTCGTGGAGGCTCTTCAGGATGACGACGTGCCGCGTTTCGACCGTGTCCTCGGTGCTCACGTCGTCCCACAGGACCGTGTCGTCGAGGTCTTGCGAGTACGTGGCGAGTCGGTCAGGCGCCGTGATCATGGTCACGAGCAGTTTCGCCGCGAACTGGCTTTCCAGACCCTCGATCCCCTTGTTGTCCGCGACGTTGTGGAACAGGAAGACCAGCCAGGCGTTGAAGATGGAGGCCGCGACCGAGGACGCCTTCTGGGGGGCGGACGCCTCGTCCTCGAGCCCGCTCGGGGTCAAAAAGTCCCAGGACGCAAGCCGGGCCGCGGCCTGGGCCACGTCGCTGTTCATGTAGGCGGCGAGCCGCGGGTCCGACCCGGGCGCCCCGTCCACCGCCTTCTGGCCCTCCGCGATGGCCGCAAGGATCGCGGGGGTCAGAAGGGCCCCGAGCGGGGACTTGTGGTCCGCCTGGATCGCCTGGAAGTCCTCGACCGTCATCTTCTTCTGGGGCATCTTCGCCTGCAGCAACTCGCGCACCCGCGCGCCCCGGAACCCGATGTCGTACGTCTGGGCCAGGTAAAGCGGGTCGTTCAGCGGGTCGTTGTCCAGGGTCGTGCCCAGGGCGTCGTGGTTCGCGGTCGCGATGAACCCGGACGCGGGGTCCACGGCGTGGGGCAGGTCGTCGCGCGGGATATCCCCGGTCCACTCGCAGCACCCGTCCCCGGGCATCGGCAGCCACGGAGGGTAGTCGTGGCCCTGGCCCTCGGCCACGTGCTTGCGGATCGGGACCCTCGCCCACGCCGCGTACGCGATGTGCCCGTCGGTCCCGCCCCAGACCCAGTTCTGGCCCCCCACGCCGAACAGGCGGATGGCGTCCAGGAAATCACCGGTCGTCCGCGCCCGCCACAGCCCGGCCACGGCCGCGAAGTCCTCGCTCGGTTCGAACCCGGTCCACCGCCACGCGAGCGCGACCTTCTTCCCGTCCGGCAGGGTCGCGTGCGACCCCGGGAGGATGGGGCCGTGGTGCGGGACCTCCTGGATCGTCACGGTCAGGACGCACTTGCCGCCTTCCTCCGCGACCTTGGGGTCGAGCCCCTGCGCGAGCCCCTGGACCCATGCCTCGCACCCGGCCGCGGGCTTGGGGTACGTCAGGGTCTCCTCACGGGTGGTCAGGGGGACCTTTCCCCCGTTGAACACGACCGCGAGGGGGTCGTCCGGGGCGAAGGTCTCGATGTAGACGTCGGTCACGTCGTAGTTGTGGACCGTGGCCATCCAGGCCCCGTGCTGCGTGTGCCCCAGGATGATCCCCGGGATGCCCGGGAAGCACACCCCGGCCAGGTCCAGGTCCCCGCCCGCGCGCGTGGTGTTCAGGTGCACCTGGTAGAACACGCTCGGGTTGCGCAACGACAGGTGCGGATCCCCGGCCAGCATCGCCCGGCCCGACTCCGTATTGTCGCCCGAGACGACCCAGTTGTTGCTCCCCCCGCCCAGCCTCGGCGCGGGCTTCATCGCGACCTCGCGCAGCAGGCCCGCCACGCGCGCGAAGTACCCCGAGGGGAAGGCCTCGAGCAGGCCGCGCGGGACCGCGGGCCGGGCCGGGGCCGCGCTCCGGCGGGGCGCCTCCAGGATCGTCGCATCCGCGCCGGGCGCCGCCCGGTAGGCGTCCACCAGGAGCCCCTGGAGCGGGGTGCCCTGGAAGCGCTCCAGGATCCCCGCGAGCGTGGCGGCCATCGTCACCTCGTCCGTGTAGTGGTCGAAGGACAGGTCCCACGACTGCAAGCGCCCGAGCATCAGCGTGTCCACCGGGGTCCAGGGGTCCCAGTGTCCCAGGAACGTCCACTCGATGGGCTGCATCGCGGGGTGTTCCTTCGCGGTCTCGATGAACGCCGTGACCCCCTTCGCGAAGGCGTCGAGGACCACCGCGACCTCCGGGCGGTTCGCCTGGAGGTCCGCCCACATCGCCTCGGCCGGCGCCTGGAAGTTCATCAGGCGCATGTACACGTCGGTGTTCAGGTCCGAGGCCCCCGCGGCCAGGGTGTCCGCGAACCGCCCGTGGGTGATGAGCCGCATCCCCTGCATCTGGATGACCCGGTCCTGGGCCACGACGAAGCCCTGCGCGAAGAAGAGGTCCTCGTCGTTCGCGGCGTAGATGTGCGGGATCCCGAAGCGGTCCCGCACCACCTCGACCGGGTCGTGCAGGCCCTGGAACGTGAAGGTCCGGTCCGCGACGACCTCGTCCAGGCAGCGGACCGGCTGGGGTCCCACGTCCTCGCCCCCGGGGTCGCCGGGTCCGGAATCGGCCAGGTCCGGCCGGGGCCCGGGGTCCGTCACGTCCGCGAGGTCCGGTCCCGGTCCCGGGTCCGTCACGGCCTCGGGTCCCGGGTCCACCGCGTCCGGTCCGGGCGTGGTGTCCGTCCCCCCTCCCCCACCCCCGCATCCGAGCGACAGCGCCAGGAGCCACCCACCGATGAATCGCGATCTCCTCATGACTTCCCTCCCTTCTTCCCGTCCGCCTCTCCCAGGACGAACCGAGGCCTCACCAGATAGACCAGGGTCGGCAGGAGCACGAGCCCCCCGACCATGCTCACGCCCATCCAGAAGACCAGCAGCAGGCCCATGTCCGCCTGGAACCGCAGGAAACTCTGGGTCCAGAACACGACCCCGAAGACCATGGTCCCCGCGGTCAGGAGCACGGCCCGGCCCGCGCTGCCCATCGCCGTCTCGATGGCGAGGCGCAGGTCTTTGCGCTCCGCGAACTCCTCCTTGATCCGGCTGATCACATACAGCCCGTAGTCCACGCCCAGGCCGACTCCGAGAGACACGACCGGCAGGGCGTTCACGTCGAGCCCGATCCCGCGCCACCCCATCAGGGCGTAGGTCAGGTAGTTCGACAGGGCGAGCGGGATCATGAACATCAGGCCCGCCACGACGGACCGGTACGCGACGGCACAGAACAGGAAGACCGCGAGGAAGGCCAGGGCCGTCACCATGGCCTGGGTGCCGGTCACGACCTCGTTGACCGCGGCGAGCAGGCCCCCATACCCTCCGGCCAGGCGAAAGTGGGCCTTTTCCATCGGGTTCTTCTGCACGTAGTCTCGCAGGCGCGCCACGACGGCCTGGAGCGTGGTGCCCTTGTGGTCCGCGAGGTACAGCGAAAGGTTCGCGTGCCGGCTGTCCGGCGTCACGAAGCGGGACAGGTCGCCCGGCTCGCTCGCGCCGTAGATCATCTCGAGGAAGAATCCGCTCTCGCGGGCGTCGGTCGGGATGAGTTCCCAGCGCGGGTCGCCGCCGTGCAGGGCGCGGATGATCGGCGGGAGCAGGTCCACGAGCGACGACGTGGCTCCGACGACCTCGCCCATCGAGGCCATTTCCCGCTGGAGCATGAAAATCTTCTCGAGGACATCGGGGTCCTTGATGGCGTTCCATTCCGAGCCCTCGACGATGACGTTCAGGACCTCGGTGTTGTGGAACTTCTCACCGATCGCCTCGGTGTCGCGGTTGTACTCGGAGTCGGACCACAGCATCGGGGTCCCGGGATGCATGTCCCCGACCACGAGGTCGCTCGCGAACCAGTACCCGACCCCGAGCAGGACCACGGTGGCCGCGACCACCGTGACCCGGTGCGGGCCCATGCAGAAGCGGCCCACGGCCTGAAGCAACCGCGCCACGCCGCCCTGCCCGGCCTCGCGGCCCTTCCGGGGCGCGGGCAGGAGGGACAGCAGGACCGGGTTGAACAGCATGTCCGTGAACACGATGCTGAAGACCCAGAAACCGCCCATGACCGCGAGTTTCTGCATCAGGGGGATCGGCGTGAGCCACACCACGAGGATCCCGACCGCGTCCGTGACGATCCCCACGAGGCCCGGCTCGAACAGGCCCGAGAAGGTGCGCTCCGCGGCCACGACCCGGTCCCGGGCCACCGCGTACTCTTCGAGGAACCGCTCGATCAACTGGACCGAATGCGACAGGGCCCGGGCGCTGACGATGAAGGGCACGACCATGATCAGGGGGTCGAAGTTGAAACCGAGCAGCCCGAGCAGTCCCACGCCCCACACGGCGCTCATCGTCGCGGTCGCGATCGGGATGAGCACCCCGCGCAGGTCGCGGAAATAGACCACCAGGAGTGCCACGATGGACACGACCGTCGCGAGGAACAGCCAGACCAGTTGCGAGTAATGTTCGAGGACGTAGCCGAGGAGCACGGGCCGGCCGATCATCCGCATCACCGTGTTGTCGTCCTCGACGCTCGAGGCGATCTCGCGCAGTCTCTGATACGTGGCGCGCGGCTCGAACTGCCCCTCGAAGAACCCGGCCACGATGAGCGCGGCCTTGTCGTCCTTGGAAACAAGGTACCGGTGCACCCGCGGCGTGGTGTGGACCAGTTTCTTGAGGGCCGCGACCTCCTCGTCCGTCTTCGGGACCTCGGGCCACATCAGGGGGGCGGCCTGGAAGCCCGCGACCGGGTCCACCGTGATCAGTTTCACCTTGCGCTGGGCCAGGGACAGGACCTGGTAGTTGTTGACGCCGTCCAGCAACTCCAGTTCCTTCGTGACCTTGCGGACCTTCTCGAGGGTCGGGACATTGAAGATGTCGCCCTCGCGGACCTCCAGGCTCATGACGACGAGGTTCGCGCCGCCGAAGATGTCCTGGTACTGCTTGTAGGTCTCGACGAACTCGTGGTGCTCCGGAAAGAGGTCGATGAGGAGGCTCTCGACCCGCACCTTGGGGACCTGCGCGGCGAAGAAGGCGGTCACGCCGAGCGTCAGCGCCGCGTACACGAAGCGATGCCGGATCACGTGCCGGGCCAGGGCCTCACGGAACTTCATCGGCCCTCCCAGCGGCGCCAGGTCGCGCCGAAGTCCTGCGTGACGAGCAGGGTCGCACGTGCCCCAACGGCGAACCCTTGCCCGTCCTCGGCGATGCGCACCCCGGCCAGTCCCTGCCAGGTCGGGACGTCACCGGCCGCCTGGTACGGTCCGGCGGGGTCGCGCGCCCACAGGACGGTCCCGGCCAGGCCCACGACCACGACCCGCGGCCCCGCCGTGGCCACCCGGATCAGGTCCTCGCGCGCGGGAGGCTCGACGCGCTGGAACGTCGCCCCCGCGTCCCGGCTCACCAGGACCGTCCCCTCGGACCCGACCACGACGAACCCCTCGCCCGCGGCCTCGATGCCGAAGAGGTGGGCCTCGAGGGTGCCGTCGTCCACGCGGGTGAACGAGTCCCCGCCATCCAGGGTCCGCGCGACGAGCCCCATCTCGCCCACGACCACGCCCCGCCGGGCGTCCAGGAAGGCGAGCGCGTTCAGGGTCGGGTCCTCGCCCTCCGGGGCCACGCGCATCGCCTCAAACGTCCGGCCCCCGTCCCGCGTGCGCACCGCGGCCGCGAAGTTCCCGACCGCGAAGGCCGTGTCCGAATCCACCAGGTCGACATCGAAGAGGGGCTCCGCGGTGGGGAGGGGCCTCCGGTCCCAGGTCTTCCCGCCGTCCTCGGTCCACAAAACGGCCCCTCCCCGGCCCACGACCACGCCGGTTTGCGCGTCCACGAAGTCCACGGCCAGGTACGCGGTCCTCGCCTCCGGCCCCTGGCGCTCGAACGACCGCCCCCGGTCCGACGAGTGCAGGATCAGGCCCGGATACCCGACGACCCAGACGTGCGCACCGGCCAGGGCCACGTCGTAGAGGGCGTCCCGCCGGACCACGCCCGGCAGGCTTGAGGGGCCCTCCTGCGCCCGGGCCGCCCCGACGCCGGCGACCCCCGACAGGCACGCCAGGACCCCCAACCACGCACCGCGACTCATCATTTCGCCATCTTCCGGAGGTTGGTCAGCGTGAACTGGCCCGGGGGCAGCCCCTTGTTGGAAAAGAAGTTGTAGGACGGGAAGACCGTCGCGTGCTCGGCCTGCACGTCCACGACCAGCGCGGTCCCGATCTCGAGCGGCTTGCGGTCCATGTCCGGCGAGTCGTTGAACGCGTTGATCAGGACCTTCCACAGTTTCCCCTTCTTGTCGTAGGCGACCTTCAGCGGGATGTAGAAGGTCTCGGCGTCGAAGTAGATGATCATCCGGCTGTACGGGTAGTCCGCGAACTTGGGCGTGACCTCGACCTCGTAAACAGGGCGCGGCTCCCACCTCGCGCGGAAGTTCCAGTGCGGCGGGGTCTTGAAATCGAAGGTCTGGTCCCGGTACTGCTTGCCCGCCTTGATCCCCGAGTGCACGGGCGCGAGGATGGTACGCCGCCCGAGCAACTTCCAGTGCATCCACTCCGGGTAGCCCATGTACCCGCGCACGTCCTCGTACAGGAGGTCCGTCGAGTTCCAGGCGTCGCCGCGCGTCCCGAACGTGGCCTTCATGGTGCGCCGCATCGTCGGGATGTAGATCCAGCCCTCCTGGTCCTTGGGCTGCACGTAGCGATAGTAGAGCGCCCCGAACCCCGCCTTGTCGTAAGGCTCGATCGCCCAGGTCATCGAGGCGTACGCGATCCCCTTGTCCTCGAACTCCTTGATGTGGGGCCGCGGGTCCAGGTCCGTGCGGTGCATCGCGCGGATGATGTAGAGCCACCGCCACTCCTCGGTGCGCTCGACGCCGTTCTTCGCGCTGACCCAGTACACCCCGTAGTGGTAGCCCCCGTCGTCGCCGTTGTAGGCGTAATGGTAGTTCCACGCGACCTCGAGGCCGTTTTGAGGGTCCGGGAAGGGCAGGCCCGCCACGTAGCCGTCCATCCCCCGTTCGCGGGACTTGTCCTTGGTGTCGCGGTACGTCACCTGCCCGCAGTACCGGTTGGTCGCCTCGATGTACCCGAGCGACGGATGGACCGCCTTGTAGGGCGCGGCGGCCAGGCGCAGGCCGTACCTGCTGATCAGCAGGGCGAGCCCGTCCGGGATATATTTCTTGAACTGGTTGTGATTGGAGGCATCCACCACGAGGCCCGGCTTCCAGCCGGGGACGGCCTCGGGCCGGAAGCCGACCTTCTCCGTCCAGTTATCCTTGGTGATCCCGCCCGGCTTGCACTTCCCAA
The DNA here is from genome assembly GCA_020722625.1 of Anaeromyxobacter dehalogenans. Lineage (GTDB taxonomy): Bacteria > Myxococcota_A > UBA9042 > DTJE01 > DTJE01 > DYKK01. The sequence continues at coordinate 7,554 of DYKK01000044.1, read as the reverse complement.
AGACCCCGCCCGGAAGTCCCGCCGCCAGCGCGATCCCCACGATCAGCCACCATCCCTTCTTCATGGTCCGCCTCCCGGGCCGCCCGCGCGACCCCGATCAGAACTGGTACTTGAGGGTGACGTTCACCTCGTCCCGGTCCCGGAACAGGCCGACCCCCTTGTAGGGGTTGTCGCCGAAAAACCCGTCCCACGCGACGCGGAACCGCCAGTGGTCCCCGAGCGTCACGCCGAGTTGGGCGCTCAGGAACCCGCCGTTGCCCGGGAGCCACGCCCCCACGATCCGCGGCGACAGGAGCCCGTGCAGGTAGTTCGTGAAGATCGCGCCGACCACGGTGAACGAGTGCCGACTGGACAGCGTCCCGTCGTAGCCCGGGACCTCCACGAGGCGGTCCGAGGCGTCGAAGTCGGTGATCCAGGTATGCATGAACTGCGCCACGACATAGACCGACTGCTCCCGGTTCAGGAAGTCGAGCAGGAGGGGCTGCTGGAACGACACCGCGTAACTGAAGACCTTCTTCTTCTTCATGTGAAAAAACGTGTAGGTGTCCCCGTTGGGCGCGTTGTAGGGGATGCGGTCGGTCAGCGAGTTCTCGGCCGAGTGCAGGGTGTAGGTCCGGTCGGGCTCGAACGCGGCCTCGAACTTCAGGTTGGTGCCCAGGGGATACGGGAGCGCGGTCTCGAGCGACATCCCCGCGACGTGCTGCCTGGGGAAGAACAGATAGACGTCCACCCCCTCCTTCCCCGCGCCGTACTGGGCGTATGTGTACAGGGGGATCGGCGGACTCAACTGGTGTGTGTAGAAATAGACCAAGGTGTACGTGAAGTTGCCGATCTCGCCCTGCCAGCGCGCCCCGGCGCGGCTGTTCTCGATGTCGCGTCCCGGGTACAGGAAGACCTTCTTCCGGATCTTCCACGGCGCGACCGAATCGTCCCCCTCGAACAGGTCCGGCGCGGGCACGGGCGGCAGCCCCCACGCCCCCACGAACGTCAGAGGCACGGTGACCGTGTCCTCGGGGCGGTCCAGCATCGGGATCCACACGACCTCGAGGCTCCCCTGCAACGGGGGGATCCAGAGGAGCCCCTTGAGCATCCACAAGGGAATGCGCTGGTCCTCGAAGGACTCGAGCGGCCCGAAGTGCCAGGTCGAGTCGGTCGGGTTGACCACGTCGAGGAGCCGGTACTGGCCCGTCTCGCCCCACGCGACCTGCTGGCGGCCCAGGCGCAGGTTCAGGTACTCCGAGGCGTTGATGTCCATGTAGAACTCGCGCAGGTCCAGTTCCTGGTAGTAGGTATCCGCGACCCAATCAATCGTTTTCTGATTGTTTCCAAAGTAACCTTCGTGGGGGACCTGCGCGTCCTTGTCCACCGAGAGTTTCAGCGACCTCACGCCCCGCACGATCGCGTGCAGGGACACGGCCGGCCCCGGGGTCCAGTCCGCCTCGAGTTGCAAGGTGTTCCGGAACATCGAGAGTTTCCCGAACTTGTCGCCGTGGTCCAGGGGGAGGCCCTTGTCGTTCAGGTGCGTGCGGTGGCGCGAGATGAACACCCCGGTCTGGTTCTGGAGGTACCCGTTGACCCGGAACTTCGGCTCCTCGTCCGCGGGGAAGACCTCCCCGAACTCGAGGTCGGGTTCGCCCGTCTCCCAGGCGGCTTCCTCCCCGGGGTCGGCCCCGGGGGCGGTTTCCTCCCACGCCTCCTCGGACGGGGCGGGCGGGGCCTCCTCGCCCGTCGCCGGCGCCGCCTCGCCCGAGGACTCCGCCGGGGGCGGCTCCTGGGCCAGGAGGGTGCCCGTGAACGCGCTCCCCGCGATGATCCCCGCGAGCGCGGCGAGGGCCGGAGAGCGTCCGGCCCGGTCCTGGTGCCGCTTCATCGAGCCCTCCTCGTGGCGAACCATCCGGCCGCACGGCTGGAAAGACTCGGAAACCTCACCCCCGCCTTACTTCTTGCAGTCCGCGGGCGTGGGGTTGCTGGTCCCTTCCGTGTAGATATTGTTGATGCAGATGGAGTCCGCGAAGGTGAACAGGGTCGCCGATCCGACCTCCTGCCCGTTCACCCAGGCCTTCAGCGTGCACGGCCCGGGCGGGACGTTGCCGGCCACGAACCGGGCCTCGCCGTTGCCGGTCGTGGTCTCGGGGACCTGCTCGATCGGCGCGGGCAGGCCCGTGTCGCCGAAGTAACGGTACTCGCCGGGGGGCTCGGAGGTGATGGTGGCGCAGCCGACGTACTCCTCCTCTCCCTGGTCGTTGGTCCAGTAGATCGCCCCGGCCACGATGGCCTTCGCCGGGTCCGGGGTGAACCCCGCCAGGGCCGCGGCCATGTTGTAGCCGTTCACGCTGACCGCCCAGAGGGTCTCCTCCTTCCCCGAGTCGGTGGCGATGTTGAACTGGTAGGTGTCCTTGAAGCCGGCGAGCGACACCTTGAAGCCCATCTTCCCGGCCGCCTTGGGCAGTTCCATCGTGACCTTGCCGTCCTGCCCCGAGGTCGCCTGGTACTGCGTGGCCTCGCCCGTCGTGTTGTCGTAGGCCACGACCGTCGCGCCCTTCAGGATCTCCTTGGTCAGGTTGTCCTTGACCACCGCCTGGAAGGTCACCATCTCGGGCGAAGTGTCCTGGGTGGGGCCTTGATCCTGCACCGGTCCCTGATCCTGCACCGGTCCCTGATCCTGAACCGGTCCCTGATCCTGAACCGGTCCCTGATCCTGAACCGGCCCGATGTCGGTCGTGCCGCCCTGGTCGGGCTTCCCGCCCTGGTCGGTCGTCCCGCCACCCCCTCCCCCGCACGCGACGCCCCCGATCCCCATCACGAACGCGCTGAACAGGACTGTGAAAATCCTCATCTGGACCTCCTTCGTGCCAACCACTCCGACCATTGCCGAGAACTCGAACCGGAGTCTAGATGACGACGCAGGGACAAGTCAAG
>DYKK01000044.1:0-4535 GCA_020722625.1 Anaeromyxobacter dehalogenans | reverse complement strand
ACCATTGCCGAGAACTCGAACCGGAGTCTAGATGACGACGCAGGGACAAGTCAAGCGTTTCGTCGTTCGCCGCGTCCGCCCGTCAGAACTCGAACACGTACGACGCGGTGAGGACGTTTTCCTGATACAGCGCGCCCGCGGTCCCCACCAGGGTGTCCGTCCGGTGGAAGGCCAGGTCCAGGGAGTGCCGGTCCCCCGGACGGAACCCGACCAGGGCCCCGTACGTGGCCAGGAGCGCGTCGTCGCTCACCGCGTGCCACAGGCGCAGGTCGAGCCCGTACAGGAACCACATCGCGACCGGGTGGCGGAACGAGGCGGACGGCCCGTGCGTCTGGTAGGCCCTCGGGTTGAAGTAGGAGCGGATCGCCCCGCCCTCCAGGTGGTCCCGGAAGTGTTCGATGCTGTACGTGTACGACGCCTCGAGCCTGGGCATCTCGAGGATCACGTATCCCGCGGCGCCCCACCCATACACCCGCACGTTCCCGTCGGGGTTCAGGTACGACCCCTCCCCGGCGAGGTCGAAAAACAGCCCGCGCCATGGATTCCAGGACAGGGTCAGGCCGCCCGTGTTCAGGACCACCCGGTCCTCCACGGCGCCCGCCGTGGTCAGGTTGTCGGCCCGCTCCCCGAAGACCGACCACGACACCCGGTCGAAGTCGGCCCGCTGCTCCACCCGCGCGTTGAACGAGGTCCACGGTGAATCGTAGTGCGTGACCCAGGCCGACAGGTCGAGCGTCCACCCGTCGGCGACCTTGACCTCGCCGAACAGCCCGGCCTCGTGCCCGATCCGTGTGACCTCGGGGAGGTTCCCGTCCAGGTCCGGATGCCCGCGCAACCAGTGAAAGCGATAGCGCGCCCCGAGGGTCACGTCGTCGCCGAGCCCGACCGACCCCCACGGCCCCGTCGCGACGTGGTCGAAACCCAGGCGGTCGTTGAACCACAGGAAGTCCACGCCGAGCGCGGTCCCGACCCCCGCGGATTCCAGGAGGGTCCGCCGCGCGGCCTCGTCCCAGGCGGATCCGGACAGCCCCAGGATGCGCGCGTGCGTGCGCGCCTCCCGCCCGTGCCCGAGTTCCAGGGACAGGGACAGGGCCCGCGCCCGGGCCTCGGAATCGAACGGTCGCAGCGCCAGACACGCCTCGTAGGCGTCGAGGGCCTTGCGCGGGGCGTCGGTCCACTCGTAGAGCGACCCCAGGGCACACGGGGCGTCCGCGTCCGTCGGGTCGCGCTCGCGCAGGTGTTCATAGACCTCGATCGCCCGGGGAAGGCGGTCCAGGTCCACGTTGCGCCGCGCCAGTTCCAGGGCGGCCTCGCGGTCCGAGGGGTCCAGGACGACCACCCGCTCCAGGGCCGCCAGGGCCTCGTCGGTCCGGTCGGTCCACAGGTACAGTCGGTACAGGGTCTTGAGGCCCTCCAGGTCGCCCGGGACCGCGGCGACGTAGGCTTCCAGGTGCGGGATGGCCTCCTCGTTCCGGTCCAGCCACACGAGGACCTGGGCCACGCGCCGGCGGACCGCGAGGTCCTGGGGCCGCTCGCGCGCCACGACCAGGTAGTGCTCGAGCGCGGAATCCGGTTGATCGCGCCTCAGGTAGAGTTCCGCAAGCCACAGCCGGGCGTCCGCGTCGTCGGGACGCAGGGCCACGGCCCGCTCGCACGCGCGCAGGGCCTCTTCCTCGCGGCCGAGGTCCGCGAGGGCCCGGGACCATTCGAGGAACACGGCGACGTTGGACGGGTCCGCGGCCGCGGCCTCGCGCAGGAGGGCCTCGGCCTGCGCGGGGTCTCCCGCGTCGCGCAGGCCGCGAGCGCGATCCACGACCGGGATCGCGCCTTCCTGGGCCGTCGCCGCCGGAGCCCCCGTCCCGAGGGCCGCGAACAGCGCGAAGACCCTCACTCCCAGCGAATGGTGCATGGGCTCTCCCCGACCCTCACGTGAACGCGTCCCTCCTTCACCGCCCGGAACACGACCTCGCACGACCCGCTCGCGGTCGGGTCCGCCCCGGCCGGCAGCCGGAGCAGCGCCGTCAGGCCTCCGTCCGGCGCGCCCGGGGCCCGCAGGACCACGGAGTTCGGGCCGCGCGTGACCTCGAGCCGGGCCGCGGGCCAGGCCCGCACCAGGTTCGCGAACCGGGATGCGGTCATGGGCCGCAAGAACGGCCAGGCCTCGCGTACGCGCCCGAGGAACCGGTCCATCTCGGCGAGGAGCCCATCCAGGTCCCGGCCCCGGGACCGCGCCGGGTCGTAGATGTCGTCCGGGTGGATGAAGTGCGACAGGACCCCGGGCACGACCAGGGCGTCGAGGACCTCGGCCGCGTTGTCCCCGTCCAGGAAGTGCTCGGACGAGATGCGCGGGATGTCCACGACCCCGGGCACGTCCGGGTCCGGGCCGAACTCCTGGCCGAGGATCGAGACCTCGTCCAGGTACTGGGCCGCGATGGCCGTGACCTCGGGGAAGACCCGGTGAATCGCCTGTTTCCCGATCGCGTGCACGAGGTTGTTCGGCGCCACGTAGGTCGCCGGGAGACCCCGGGGACCGAAGAGCCGTGCCATCTCCTCGCGGGCGAGCGCGAGGGCCTGGACCATGGCATCGAGCCCCGGCCACCCGGCGGACTGCTCGCACTTCGCCACGGTCAGCGACTGGTGGTTGTACCCGTGCAGGGCGATCTCGTGCCCCGCGGCCTGGATGGCGCGGGCCAGGGCCGTCGCGACCTCGACCGCCGAGAGCGCGTGCTGGACCTCGCCCCTGTCACCTTCCTTGTCTTCCTTCTCCAGCTGGAACCCGGACGCGAACGGCGGCGCGACCCGGGCGTCGTAAGTGAGCACGAATCCAAATGATGGTTTGACGTCATATCGTTCGAGGAGCGCGGAGACGCCGGGCCACCATTTCTGCGTGTAGAACTCCGTGTCCGTCATCCCATACAGCCGGTCCACCGGGGGTCTGGGCTGCCCCCACAGGGGCATGGGGCAGTCGTCCACCCAGAAGACCAGGGCGTCCATCTGGGCCGCGGCCGCGGGCACCGCGACCTCGAGGACGGACAGGAGGATGCGCCCGCGCGCGGACTTGTCCCCGACCTCGCCCCCGAGCCACAGGAGCACGCGACCGGACCCGTGCGGCCGGGAGATCACCGAGGGGACCTCGCGGCCCGATGCGGTCCGCGCGCGGCACAGGACCCTCGCGTCCCGTGCGACGTCGACCTCCGGGAGCGTCATGGCCCACTCCGCGCCGTACCGGAAGGGGAGGCCGCCGGCCCCCGGGAGCCAGGCGGGGTCGCAGGTCACCTCCTCGACCGTCTCCTCGCGGTCGCCCATCCGCGTGAGGCCGAGCATCGGCCACAGGGCGGGGTCGTCCAGGCGGGCCAGGGCCGCGAGGCCGCCGCCGGACCGGACGTAGGCGTCGAGCAGGCCGGCCAGGCGCCCCGCGTCGGGCAGGGAATCGGTCGCCAGGATCACGGCGGCGTATCGTTCGAGCCAGCGGGCCGGGGCCCGAGCGAGGTCCTCGACCTCGACGAAGTCCGCGTCCAGTTTCGCGTAGTGCACGACCCAGGACGCCTGCGCGAACAGGGTGCGCCCCGTGGCCGTGTCCGACCGGACCGCGAACAGATGGCGGACCAGTCGCGTCGGGGTCGCTTCCGGGGCGACGCGGCGCTCGACCTCCGCCACGAGGTCCGCCACCGCGCGGTCGTCCAGGGGGGGCGAGAAGGGGACGGCCCCGGCGGGAGCCAGACCCGACTCGGTCAGCACGGCCCCGAACCCCTCGAGGTCCTTCCGGGCCGGGGCGGCCCGCATCGGGACCGAATCGAACCCGGCCCGGTGCAGCCGGGCGCCCAGCCGGACCACCCACTCCGGCAGGTCGGACGCGGCGACGCCGCACGCCCCGCAGACCACCGCGACGCGGGACGGAGGGGTCACGAAGCGCACGCCCGGCGCGACCACGGCCCGCCGGGTCTTCCAGTCTCCGTCCTTGCGCCCGTACGCCTCGACACGGCCTCCGAAGGGACCCGCGGCGAGGGCGAGGGCGACGAGCCCTCCTGCAACTTGAACCCGGCGGAGTCTCGGGGTCATCCGTCCATCCCGGATCGGGTGGAACGGAGTCTAGCGGAAGGCAGTGAAGGCGTCAAAGAGGATTCACGCCCGGAATCCTCACTTCCTCGGGGGCCGGGCCGCCTCCCGGCGTCCGGGATCCGGCGCCCGGCCTCCGGGATCCGGGGTCCGGGGTCGCGGCGGACGTGGGTCCGTCGTCACGCCACGTTCATCGCGTCCAACGGGGTCCTGACACTGTCACTGTCCCGTGTTCCTGAACCTGCCACTGTCCCTGCCACTGCCACCGCCCCTGCCACCGCCCCTCCGTCGTTTGACGCCCTGTGCGATGGAGGTCAAGAAAAGGTGGCCGCAAGGCGAGATGTTTCGGAGGGTTCAGAGGAAATGACTCATCGGGGGAGGTGCATCAGGTCGCCACCACGACCCGTCACTAGGCCTGCCCCCCGAACTGGAAGGTCCCGCCGGGACCCTCGCAGGAGCCGGTGACCCCGTCTTGGCTC
>DYKK01000043.1 GCA_020722625.1 Anaeromyxobacter dehalogenans | reverse complement strand
GCTGGGGCCGCGAATTCCAATTCGCGGCGCGTCGCGTGACGACCAACCCCATCCACCGAGCGCGACCGGAACGGCTGTCATTTTTCTTGCGGCGCGTGGACGGTGGACCTACACTTGCACCGGGATGGTGGACGAGCGCCTCCAGAGCCTCGTCGAGCGGTACGAGGTCCGGGACCTGTTGAGCGGGCACGTCCTGCTGGTGGACGACGACGAGCCCAACCTGGAGGTCCTCGCCGCGGTCCTGGAACCGGATTACGCGGTCCACCAGGCCGATTCCGGTCCGGCCGCCCTGGAGGTCGTGGCCTCCACCCCCCTCGACGTGATCGTCGCGGACCAGCGGATGCCCGGCATGACCGGCGTGGAACTGCTGGAGGCCGTCTCCCGCGACCATCCAGACGTCGCGGGCATCGTGCTGACGGGCTACACGGATTCCGACGCGATCATCGCCGCGATCAACCGGGCGGGGGCCTTCCGTTTCCTGACCAAGCCCTGGAACCCCGACGAGATCCGCATGGCCGTGGCCGACGCCGCGGCCTACGTCTATCAGCGCCGGGCCATCGAGCGCCTCGTGGCCCTGGTCGCGCGCCGCAACGACGAACTCGCGAAGGCCCTCGAGGACCTGCGCCTCGCCCAGGACCGGATGCTGCACCTCGAACGCCTCGGCACCATGGGCCGCCTGACCGCGGGCGTGACCCACGACCTGCGCAACTTCCTGATCGGCCTCGCCCTGATCGAGGAGGAGTTCGCGACGCGCACCGAGGTCACGGACGACCTGCGCGAGACGGTGGCCGTGGGACTCGCGGGAATTCGCAACCTCCTCGCGACCCTCGAGACCATGAACCAGTTCGCCCGGGGCGGCCCCATGACCATGGACCTGCAATCCCTGTCGCCGGCCCGCCTGATCCACGACGCCCTGGTGGTGATGCGCGGGGACCTGGAGTTCCGCAAGCGCGAGGTCGTCCAGCGGGTCGCGGACGGCCTCCCCGACATCGAGGGGGACCGCCCCCGCCTGATCCAGGTCCTCGTCAACCTCCTGCGCAACGCGGTCCAGGCCACGGCGCCCGGCCAGCGCATCGCGGTCGAGGCCTCGCGCGACGCGGAGGGCCACGTGGTCTTCGCCGTCGAGGACGAGGGCCCCGGCATCCCGCCGGGGATCCGCGACCACCTCTTCGACCCCTTCGTCTCGACCAAGGGCGAGGGCGGGATGGGGATGGGCCTGTACATGGCCAAACTCATCGTGGAGGGGCATGGAGGGGTGATCCGATGTCTGAATGCGATCAATGCTGGTACGCGTTTCGAATTTTCGATACGAGCATCATGTCAGCGAAACTAGACTGACATGGAGGCAGCGACATGGACACCGCTAGAACGACGGGCAAATTGCTGGACGGGGCAGCCCCCGAGGACGTTCCTCGCAAGGGGGTGCGGACGGACGGCATTCCAAAGAAATACGAGGAGTTGGACGGAGCGCAGGGCCGAGCCGTTTTCTTCAGGCCGGAGAGGTACCGGACCGCCGATCTCGGTCCAGTCCACCCGGTAGTGAAAGTGTGGATCGATAACGACACCATCTGGGAATGCGACCTGCACGACGTCTCGCAGAATGGCGTTGCGTTCCGCTGCCCGGACAGTTGCCGGCTCGAAACCGGAGCCGTCGTCTCCATCAAGGTCCTGTTCGATGGATACGAGGCATACAAGGGGGAGGCACGGGTCAGTTCGATTCGCGATCTGGAGGGCTCGGTCGTCGCCGGCGTGTCGTTCATCGACTCGCTCATGGACATCGAGGACGTGCTGCACCTGCGCGACGTCAAGACCTGGGACGGAGATCTTGCCCGTAGCCTGAGCCTCTCTGGCAGGCCATGGCACGTCGAAGGCCATCACGACTTCAAGGCGCTCGTGGGCGAACTCAGGCTGTTCTTCGAGGACGCCAAGCAGCAGATGGACCGGATGGAGTCTTCGCTGCCGTGGCAGGTCGTGCACGGCGATGGCGAGTCTGCGGCACGGGCCGCCCTGGTCGATCTGATTCGTGCGCAGTTCGTGAACGAGTTCCTGGTGTACGCGGAGCGGCTGGACGCGGCGCTAAGGCACGCCACCCCGGCCGAGTGGCAGGCGCTGAAGGAGTTCTCGCTCCGCAATGTCCACGAAGCGTTCATGCTTTCGCCATTCATGCACCGTGCACGCTACAAGCCGCTCGGCTATCCCGGTGACTACGAGGTGATGAACTACATTTACTCGAGGCATTTCGAAGGCCAGACCCTGTTTGCCAAGGCGGTGAACCTGGCGACCCTGTCCACGCCCGCTGCAGCCGCCGTAAGGACCCGCAAGGACCTCATCAGGGCCGAGCTGGAGGACGTCCTGCGACGTTCCCACGACCACGAAAGACCGGTGCGAATCATCTCGATTGCGTCGGGACCCGCACAGGAGACGTACGAGCTTCTTGCGAAGCTCGATTCGATTTCCGTGCCCATCCAGATCATCCTCTTCGACCAGGACAAGCGTGCGCTGGCGTACGCGTACGGCAGACTGAAGCGCCTCGTGGATACGAAGTGGCCAAAGGACGTGCAGATCACGTACCTTCATGACTCCATCAAGAGGCTCCTCAATGACCCGGAAATATTCAAAGGTTTCGGTATGTTCGATGCCACCGTGTGTGCCGGGCTGTTCGACTACCTCCCCCTGCGCACCGCCGTGACACTCTGCGGCAACTTGTTCCGCAACATCGCGCACGAGGGTGTCCTGTACATCGGTAACATGGTGCCCACGAATCCGACGCGGTGGATCATGGAACACCACCTCGATTGGTACCTCACATACCGAACGCGGGCCGAGATGCTCGAACTCGCACGACTTGGTGCGCCGGACGCAGAAGTCCGCATCTTGGAAGAGACCACGGGGGTCAATCCGTTCCTGAAAATCCGCAAGAGGTTAGATGGCGACCCAGGTCCCTGCGGATCGGCATCGCCTCGTGGGTGTCAATAGGCTTGGGCGTTTGACGACATGGCATTTCAGGTCACCCAGGAGCTGATCGACGCGAAGTGGTCCGAGTGGCTGGTCCAGAGGAACCGGCTGGGGGCCAAGGTCGCCATGTCGCTGGTGGCCGTGCTATACCCCACCTTTGCGATTCTCGATCTGATCGGTGCGCCACGCGAATGGCTATGGCTGATGCTCGCGAGTCGGGCGCTGGTGACGGGCGTGACCCTCGCGATGTTCGCCGTCATCCGGACGGATTTTTTCGCCCGGAACTCGGCCGTCATCACATCGGCCTACATGGTCATGTGCGGCCTGGGGATCTCGCTGATGGTCGCTGTCATGGGTGGGTTGGCCTCACTTTATTACGCCGGCCTGAATCTGGTCATGATCGGTGCCGGCCTTCTTTACGTGTGGCCGAAGGAGGTGGTCTTCGCGACATATGGTGCTATTTCCGCCTCCTACCTCCTGCCGAACCTGCTACTAGGTAATGTGGGTGATCCGTTTGTAGCTGTGGCGAACGTCTTCTTCCTATTGTCCACAGCAATCATAGTATCAGCCGGGCAGATCTTGAACTATGGGTCGCAGAAACGACAGGTCGCCACCCAACTCATCTTGGAGGGCGCCAAGCGCGACATCGAGGAGGCGCACCGGCACTTGAAGGCCCTCGACCGCTTCAAGTCCCAGGTCTTCGCGAACGTGACGCACGAACTGAAGACGCCGCTCAACATGGTCCTGTCGCCGCTGGAGTTGCTTCAGGAGGGACAACTGGGGCCGGTGAGCGAGGAGCAGCGCGCCACGTTCGCCTCGATGTTCCGCAGCGGGATGAAGTTGCTGAAGTTGATCGGGGACATCCTGGACCTGAGCAAACTCGAGGAATCGCGCATCCGCCTGAACGTCGCAGAAAACGACCTCGTGGCGTACCTGCGCGGGCTCGTGGCCCAGGTGCAGCCCCTCGCGGAGCGCAAGCGGATCGCGCTGTCGTTCGAGAGCGACGTCGAGTCCGCGGCGGTCTGGTGCGACCTGGAGCGACTGGAGCGCGTGTTCATCAACCTCCTGTCGAACGCCGCGAAGTTCACCCCCGAGGACGGGCGGATCCGGGTCACCCTGCACGATGAAGGGGCGTCCGTGCTCGTGTCGGTGGCGGACAACGGTCCCGGCTTCCCGGCGGACCAGACCGAAAAGGTCTTCGAGCGCTTCTTCCAGGCCGACATGGGCGCGACCCGCAAGTACGGCGGGACCGGGATCGGGTTGTCGCTCGCCCGGGAACTGGTCGAGTTGCACGGGGGCCGGATCTGGGCCGAGAGCGACGTGGGCCGCGGGGCGACCTTCCACGTGCGACTGACCAAGGACCGCGAGCACTTCAATCCGGACGCCCTCGATCGGCGGGCCCACCGGAGGGACCTCCCGGACGGCCGCCGGGCCGAGGACCGGGGGATCGTGGACTGGACCCAGGAACTGGCCGCGCGGGACGACTACCGCCTGCTGGACATCGCCGAGGTCACGGAGCGCCGGGTGGTCGAGCGGGACGCGGACGAGGCGCGGCGGGCGTGGACCGTGCTGGTCGTCGAGGACACCCCGGACGTGATCCGCCTCGTGCACCTGAGCCTGCGCCAGCAGTTCCGGGTCCTGGCGGCCGACAACGGCGCGAAGGGACTCGAACTCGCCCTGCGCGAGACCCCGGACCTGATCATCACGGACCTGATGATGCCCGAGATGGACGGCCTCGAGATGACGCGCCGCCTGCGCGAGGACCCGAGGACCCGCCACGTCCCGATCATCATGCTGACCGCGCGCGGGGACCTCGACGACCGCCTGGCGGGGCTCGAGACCGGCGTGAACCACTACCTGACCAAGCCGTTCTCGCCCCGGGAACTGGTCACCACGGTGCGGAGCCTCCTGAAGATCGAGGAGACCCACGCGGACCTCCTCCTCACCCAGCGAATGGACTCGCTGGAACAGGTCGCCGGGGGGCTGGCGCACGAGATCAACAACCCTCTCAACTACCTCAAGAACGCCCTGGCCCTGATGAAGAGCGATGCCGAGGAGGCGGCGCGAATCGCCGAGCAGGCCACCGGCCGGGACGCGACGCCCGGGGAGATCGAGCGGCTGGCGCGGCTTCGCACGCGAATCGCGAAGATGAGCGACACGGCCGAGGCCGGCGTGCGGCGGATCGCGCGGATCGTCGAGTTGATGAGGAGTTACAGCCGCGAGGGGTACGCGCGGATCGCCCGACCCTACGACGTGTTCGAGGCGGCGCGCGAGGTCATCGCCCTCGTGTTGCCGGCCACGGGGCGGGAGGTCCGGGTCGAGACGGACTTCCAGGGGGACGGGCTCGTCGAGTGCGTCCCCGAGGAGATGCACCAGGTCCTGACGAATCTGATCCAGAACGCGATCGAGGCCGTGGCCGAGGACGGGACCGGGCGGGTGTGGGTCGCGGGTCGTCGCGAGAACAGCCGCGTGATCCTGTCGGTCCGGGACAACGGCCCCGGGATCCCGGCCGAGGTCCGCGAACGCATCTTCACGCCGTTCTTCACCACCAAGGGGCCGGGCAAGGGGATGGGCATGGGCCTGACCATCACGTGGCGCGTGGTGCGCGCGCTCGGGGGTGCGATCAAGGTGGACAGCAGCCCCGGTGGGGGGACGGAGTTCGTGCTCACGCTCCCGGCCGCGCCGAACGGGTCCCGGGCCCATTCGAACGGGACCCCAAAAAATCCTTGACACGGGACCGCGAATCTCGCAAGATTCGCCCGTTTGACCGGGGACGAGGCCAAGGACGACCCTGGTCCGCGAGGTTTGGAGTCAGCAAGGAGGACCCGATGAAGCGATGGATGGTGTTCGTGATCGCGACGGCCGCCGCGACCGCCGTGGCGTGCGGCGGCGGCGGGGGAGGGGGAGGCGGTGACACCACGGGAAAGCCGGATGTCATCGTCGGCGGGGACACGAGTCAGGACCATTACGTCCCGCCGGACACTAAGGTCGAGGTCTATGACATCGGCCCGCCGCCGATCGACCACGGGCCAGGCACCGACCCGGGACCCGTCGAGGACAACGGCGGCGTGGTGGACAACGGCCCCGGCAACGATATCCAGGTCCCTCCGGGTTGCGGCGATCAGACCTGTGGCGCCGGCGAGAACCAGTGCAACTGCCCGCAGGACTGCGGGGCCTGCGCGGGGTGCTGCGATGCGGGGCAGTGCGTGGCCGGGACCGACAACGCGGCGTGCGGATCGGGCGGCGCGGCGTGCCAGAACTGCACGGCCCAGAGCATGACCTGCCAGAACCAGGCGTGCCTTCCCTCGGAGATTGACGAGGGCTCTTGCAAGGCCTACTACTTGTGCGCCAACGCCTGCCCGCCGCTGCCGCAGGGCCAGGCGTGCGTCCAGGAATGCCAGAGCAAGCTCTCCCCCCAGGGGATGCAGGACGTCCAGAACCTGCAGAACTGCTTGCAGCAGAACGGCTGCCTCGACAAGCCCACGGACGAGGAGTTCGCGAAGTGCCTCGAGGATTACTGCATTGAGCCGTACTTCCACTGCTTCTCGGGGAATCTGTACCAGTCGTGCTCCGCGCTGCTCGACTGCCTGGTCGCGTGCCCCGAGGACAACCCGACCACTCAGAACGTGAACGAACAGAACGAGTGCATCGGCAACTGCTGGAGCGAGGCGACCTTCGATGCGCAGATGGACCTCCAGAATCTGATCAACTGCGCGAACCAGCAGTGCGCGTCGCAGTGCGCGAACCCCCAGTCCGCCGAGTGCAACACCTGCTGGAACCAGGTCCTGGGGCCGGGCGGCGCGTGCGAATCGTACAACGACAAGTGCACGGAGTACGGCCCCGAGGGCTGCTACTACCTGTTGACCTGCCTGAACGGGTGCCCCCAGGGCGACAAGCAGTGCCAGCAGAACTGCGTGAACCAGACCAGCAAGAACGGGCTCGCGCTCTACAACGCGATCTACGACTGCATCATGCAGGCCTGCCCCGTCTGCAACACGCAGCCCGACTCCCCCGACTGCGACACCTGCTTCCAGGCGGCCCAGCAGCAGGGCGGCGCGTGCGCGGGCGCGCTCCAGACCTGCATGGACGACCGGCCGTACGGTGACAAGAAGTGCGGCGAGGTCTTCCAGTGCGTGATGGCGTGCCCGGACCAGCAGTGCGTGCAGGACTGCTTCCTGAGCGGCACCAAGACCGCGAACGACCTGTACGATGCCATGATCACGTGCGCCCTGGACGCCTGCCCGTCGTGCTCCACGAACCCGCCGGGCGAGGACTGCAACACCTGCATTGACAGCGCCCTCCAGGACGCCGCGAAGTGCAAGACCCAGTACGACGCCTGCCAGGCCGACCAGGCGGCGCAGTAGTCGTCGCAAGCGGGTCCGGGGTCCGGTCCGTCCGGGCCCCGGACCCGATCCCCTTCCGACCGCGAGGTGAACCACCATGCGCACCCTGATGATCGCGACATTGGCGATCCTGCCGGCCCTGGCCGTCTCCTGCGGGGGCGGCGGGGGCGGCACCACGAACGCCCAGCCCGACGTGCCCCAGGTGGACCCCGGCCCGCCCCAGGATCCGGGACCCACGGACCCGGGAACCCCCGATCCGGGCACGCCGGACCCGGGGACACCCGACCTCGGTCCCCAGGACGTTCCCTCGTCCGAGGACAAGGGACCCACGGACCCGGGACCCGGCCCGGACACGACGCAACCGGACATCCCGGCCGAGTGCCCGACCGTGGTGACGGGAGCGACGTGCGCGGCCAAGGTGGCGTGCGCGCTCCAGTGCGCGGACGAGGCGTACGGGGCGGCGTGCGTGGGAGCCGCCGCGGACGAGGCCTCGCAGCAGGCCCAGGCCGCCCTGGCCTGCCTGGAGGGCCTCAACTGCGGTCCCGTCACCGAGGACGAGTGGTTCTCGGATTGCGCGACCGCGGCCTGCGAGGCCGAGATTGACACCTGTTTCACCGGCGCCGGGATCTGCAACGACGTCCGGAAGTGCCGGATGGCGTGCGACGCGTCCGACCCCGCGTGCCCCCTGCGCTGCTGGGGCGAGGCGACGCTCGAACAGCAGGATGTCTGGGCGGCCTACTGGGACTGCATCATGGGCGCGGACTGCGTCGAGAACGGGGACGTGCTGCCCAACGGCTGGCCGACCGAGAACTGCGAGCGCTACGCCCAGAACCATTACTGCCCGAACCAGACCCAGGCGTGTATCCCCCCGCAGTGACGCAACGCCGCGTGGCACCACGGACCTCCAACAGGAAGCGAGTTTCTGAAGAGGATGTCCCATGACCGACACCGGACCCGTGCCCCTGACTCCGGCCGGGCACGCCCGTCTTCAGGAAGAGTTGAAGCACCTGAAGGCGGAGCGGCCCCGTGTGATCCAGGCCATCGCGGAAGCCCGCGCCCACGGGGACCTCTCCGAGAACGCGGAGTACCATGCGGCCAAGGAGCGCCAGGGGTTGATCGAGGCCCAGATCGCGCGCCTCGAGTCCCTGCTGTCCCGGGCCGAGGTGATTGACCCACGCCGGTTCAACGACCGGAAGGTCCGGTTCGGGGCCACGTTGACCCTGTACGACGAGGAGCGCGACGAGGAGGTCGCCTATCAACTGGTGGGCGAGCCGGAGAGCGACGTGGACCAGGGCCGCCTGTCCGTCGCGTCGCCCCTGGGTCGCGCTTTGGTGGGCCGGGAGGAGGGCGACGACGTGGAGTTCCGGGCGCCGGGCGGGGTCCGGCGCTTCTCGATCGTCCGGGTCGAGTATCGGTAGGACCGCGTGCGCCCATTGTCGGAGTCCCGCCTTGTCACAGAGGCGGTCGGCGAGCGGGAGACCGAGGACCTGGCCGCGCGCCTGGTGAAGACGGCCGTTCCCGGCGAGGTCTACGGGCTGGTCGGGCCGCTCGGCGCGGGCAAGACCGTGTTCGTGCGGGGCGCGGTGCGGGGACTCGGCGGGGACCCGGCCCAGGTCCGGTCCCCGACCTTTACCCTGATGAACCTGTATGCGGCCCGGATCCCGGTGTCCCACTTCGACCTCTATCGCCTGGCCGCCGAGTCGGACCTGGACGGGATCGGCTTCGACGAGTTCGCGCGCGGGGACGGGGTCACGTTCGTGGAGTGGGCGGACCGGTTCCGGGAGGTGGCCGATGCCGCGGACGTCCTCGTGCGGATCGAGTTCGGGGACGGGCCGGACGAGCGGCGGATCACGGTGATCCGACGGCATTTCGCGACAGGATGAGGCGATCCCCAAGGAGGAGGTCATGGCGTTGACGCAAGGAATCGTGAGTTACACCCCCTACCAGGTGGAGTCCGCGGCGGGACCGGACTGGAAGGCCGCGGTGCTGGACGGCCTGGTCCGGGGGCGGGTCTCGGCGATTGACGTGGCGGTCGGCCGCGACCGGACCACGGGGTTCGCGGTCTTTTCGGACCCCCTCGACACCGAGTTCACTGTGGAGAAGGTGTTCTTCGATCCCCTCGTCTTGTTCTGCCTGAGGGTGGACCGGCTGGTGGTGCCTCCCTCGACGCTGCGGCTGCACGTCCGGCGGCGCGTGGCCGAGGTCCTGGCCGCGACGCGCCGCCAGAGGCTTTCGCGCGAGGAGCGGGAGGAGGTCGAGGAGCAGGTGCGCGCGGACCTGTTGCGCCGGGCCCTGCCGGCGATCACGGCGTGCGAGGCGGTCTGGGACACCCGCTCGAACCGCCTGAGGTTGTCCACCACGTCGCAGGCCCTCAACGAGGAATTCACCGTGCGCGCGCGGGAATTCCTGGGACTCGAACTCCGGCCCCTGAACCTCGTCGGGGTCCTCGAGAGCCGCCTGGATGCCGAGGAACTGGACCAGGCGTACCACCTGCTGCCGTCCTCGTTCGTCCCCGCGGTCGTGGCGGACCGGGTGAGCCGGTTGGAGGATGAGACATGACGACGCTTTCGATGGCGGACCGGATGCGGCGCGCCCAGTTCCTGGGCCGGGAGTTTCTGACGTGGCTCCTGGTGCGGTCGGCGCAGAACGACCAGGTGTTCCGGCTGTCCGACGGGCGCGAGGTCGAGGTCTTCTTCGAGCGCGCCCTGACCCTGGAAGGCGAGAACCCGGCCCGCGAGATGAGCACCATCCGGGTGGAGGACCCGACCGACTCCGAGGAGGTGCGCCTGGCGCTGTCGCTCGGAAAGAAGGTGGGCCGCGCGCGGGTCAAGATGGTCTTCCAGGGCCGCGAATACGAGTTCGTGGTGGACTCGACCTTGGCCCTGAAATCCGTCCGGTTCCCCGAGACCCCTCTCGCCGTGGACCCCCTGGAGGTCCTGGCGGACAAGGCCGACGCCGCCCGGGAACTCGAGGACGTGCTTCACGACCTGTTCATCGCCTTTGTCCGGATGCGCCTGGACCCGGAGCGCTGGACGGTGGAACTCGACGAGGTGACCGCGTGGGTCGGGGGGGGATCCTGATTCCGGCTACTTCAACGACGCGACCACCCGGACCGCCTTGAGCCGAGGCACCTCATTGGCATCCGTCGTGTACAGTGTCACCTCGACCTCCAGGTAGCGGCCCACGATGTTGGCGATGGCCGTCAGGTCCAGGGGGAAGGCCGAGGGCGGATAGGGACCGTACGGACCGAACCATGCCTGGTCCTGAAGCCCCCCGACCGTATCCGCGACCCGGAAACGCACCTTGACGTAAGTCTTGCCGTCCCCGGGCAGGTCCGCGTCCACGTAGATCAGGTTCCACGCGGTCTGCTGGGACGGCCATCCCTCGAACACGTGCCGGTAGTACCCCTGGGGGGCGGTGATGGTCTTGAGCGCGTATCCCGTCATGTCGCTGTAGGTGTACGGGCTCGACCCGACCGCCTGGGTCGCGACCACCTGCTTCGTGGTCGTGTCCACCTTGGAGGCGCTGCTCTGGCACTGGTTGACGCTCCACAGGTAGCCGTCGAAGTCCAGGGCCACCCCGACCGGCCCGCGCAGGGCGCCGAGGTCCACGGGGCTCTCGTCGGTCAGGGTCTTCGCGTCCACGACCGAGACATGGCGCCCGGTCTGGCACGTCCAGGTGTGATGGGCGACATAGACCTTGCTGCCCACCACGGCGCCCGTCGCGTCGCGCAGGACGCTCGCGGCCACCCCCCGCGTGTTCCCGCGACCCGACCAGGACCACGTATTCGTCCACTGGTTGGTCAGCGGGTCGAATCGGTGCACGCCCTGGCTTTCCCCGGAAGCGACCCAGACCTTGCCCCAGGGGTCCACGGCAAGGCCATAGACATACCCCGACGGCGTGTTCCAGGCCCCGACCTGCCCCTGGGTCGGGTCCACCTTGACAAGCCCGTGCGGGTACGGGTCCGGGCCCGCGACCCAGATCGTGCCATTCTGGTCGATCGCAAGACCGTAAGGTCGCCGGTTCAGGGTGTGGGTCTGGAGCACGGCCCCGTCCGAGGACCGCAACTTTCGCAGCCGCGCCGAGTTCCAGAAGCCCACCCAGATGTTGTTCTCCCGGTCCACGCCCGCGGCGCGCGCGCACCCATTCCCGCTACTACCACACCCCGTCCCCGTCTGACCGTCCGGCTGGACCACCCACAGGACGCACTCGTCGTTCGTCACCCTCTCGGAGGCCTGGATGATGCAATCCCCGTCGGCGTCCCGGGACGTCTCGATGGTCCCGTTCCCGTTCCTGTCAATACAATCTTGCTCGAAAATGGCGACCTTCGCGACCCGGCCGTCCCCCCGGCACGTGATGATCCCGTTGCCGTTCAGGTCCACCGCCGTCCGGCTCGGGTCCGTGCAGACGCTGTATCGGGCCACCTCGCACACCGACCGCGTGTTCACCTTCGACACCGTCCCCTCGCCCGAGTTCGCAATCCAGAGGAACGGAAAGTCAATCTTCGTCGAGTCCAGCACCAGATACCCGTTCGGGTCCTCGTTCACGCCCGACGAGTTCTCGGGCGTCGGCTCGAAGTCGCCTCCCGACGTCCCCGGCCCCACCGGAAGCGTGCAGACCGCCTGACAACCCCCGCACGGGGACGCCACCCCATCGTCCACCACCCCGTCGCAGTCCTCGTCCACGCCGTTGCAGACCTCCTCGGCCGCGGGATTCACCGCGTACTTCGTGTCGTCGCAGTCCCCCGCCGTCGCGGCCGTGTGGAAGCCCTGGGCGTTGCACAGGCATCGCGGCTCCCCCACCCCGAACCCGTCGTGGTCCCCGTCGTACCAGAACGACACGCACCCGGCCGCGCCCTCGTCGTCCAGCGTCCCGTTGCAGTCGTCGTCCGCCTGGTTGCAGACCTCGCCCGCCCCCGGATGGATCGAGTCCACCCCGTCGTTGCAGTCCCCCGGCTGCGCCGCGCTGAACGGCGCCTGCGCACCGCACAGACAGCGCGCGTACGGGAGCCCCCACCCGTCCCCGTCCCCGTCCATGTAGTAGGACACACAGCCCAGCGCGTTGTCGCCGCTGTCCGTCACCCCGTCGCAGTTGTCGTCGCGCCCGTTGCCGCAGACCTCCTGACCCCCCGGGCTCACCGCCGCACTCTGGTCGTCGCAGTCCCCGGGTACCGTGGCCGTAAACGGGGACTCGGCGGCGCACCGACACTGGAAGGTGAAGGTCCCGTACCCGTCCTGGTCCTGGTCCTCGTAAAACGTCTGGCAGCCCAAGGCCCCCGCCTCGTCCACCAGGCCGTTGCAGTTGTCGTCCGCGCCGTTGCACACCTCCTGCCCGCCGTGGTGCACCACGGGGTCGTCCGCTCCGCAGTCCGAGGCGTTCGGGTCCCCATCACCGTCCCGGTCCGGGTCGCACACGTCCCCGAGACCGTCGCCGTCCTGGTCTTCCTGGAGGGGATTCGCGGTCGCCGGGCAGTTGTCCACCCCGTTCGCAACCCCGTCCCCGTCCCGATCCGCGTCGCACACGTCGCCGATGCCGTCCAGGTCCTGGTCCTCCTGCTTGGGGTTGTAATCCCACGGGCAGTTGTCGTCCTCGTTCCAGATCCCGTCCCCGTCCCAGTCGTTCTCGCAGGCGTCCCCCACCCCGTTGTGGTTCGCGTCCTCCTGGCCCGCGTTGGGCGTCCCAGGGCAGTTGTCCGCCCCGTTGAGTACCCCGTCCCCGTCCCGATCCCCGTCGCAGGCGTCCCCGAGCCCGTCCTGGTCCAGGTCCTCCTGGCCCGGGTTGACGACGGTGGGGCAATTGTCCAGCCCGTCCCCCACGCCGTCGTTGTCGTCGTCCGGGTCGCAGGCGTCCCCGACCCCGTCCTGGTCCGTGTCCTTCTGGTCCGGGTTGGCCGCGGACGGGCAGTTGTCGCACGGGCCGCACCCCGGGCACCCCGGGTTGGGATTCGCCGCCCCGTCCCCGTCCACGTCGCAATCGCACGCATCCCCCGTCGCGTCCCCGTCCGTGTTGTCCTGACCCGGGTTCCCGATGAACGGGCAGTTGTCCGACGCGTCCGGAACCCCGTCGTCGTCGTCGTCCGCGTCGCAGGCGTCTCCCTGCGCGTCCCCATCCTTGTTTTCCTGGTTCGGATTGGGAACCATCGCGCAGTTGTCCATCGAGTTCGGGACCCCGTCCTCGTCCCAGTCCGGGTCGCACGCGGGCGGGACCTCGCAGCAATCCGCGCACTCGTCTTCGTCGGTCTGGCCGTCGCAGTCGTTGTCCAGGCAGTCGCTGCAGGCGAGGTCCTCCTTGGAGTACCCCGGAACCGCCGCGTAGTGACAGACCCACTGCCCCCCCGCGCACTGGTAGGGGACCCCATACGCGCACACCCCCGCGCGCAGGCACTCCGGCCCCGACGAGGGCTGGGGCACGTCCTCGTCCGTCTCGCCGTCGCAGTCGTCGTCCTGCCCGTTGCACGTCTCGGGGACCGCGTAGGCCCCCTCGCAGATCACCTGCCCCCCGGCGCAGACCGTCCGCCCCCGGCACGTCCCCACGAGGTTCTTCAACTCGCACTCCGTCCCCGTGATGTCCTCGTCCGTCTCCCCGTCGCAATCGTTGTCCGCGTTGTCGCACGCCTCGGCCGCAGGAACCGGCGCGTCGCAGGGGCCGGGACCCTCCTCCAAACACGTGTACGACCCGACGCACGCCCCGTCCTCGTTGCGCGCCACGCAGGCCCCCGGCGTCGCCGCCGCCACGTCCTTCGGCCGGCACTCGCACGCCCCCCCCTCCGGGACGCAGACCAGCGAGGCATCGCCCGTCTCGCCCACCAGCGAGGCGCACGAGCCCCCGGAGGGACACTCCTCCCCCTCGCCGCACCGCTTCAGGCAGAAGAACCGACCCGCCATCTCCACGCACGCCATCGGCGTCGAGACAAACGCGGCCTCGCAGTCGTCCTGCGTCCGACACGGCCGGCACACATTCGGGCTCGTGTGGACGCACACGTAGATCACGTCCGGCTTCGTCGCGACCTGCACGCACTGATACTCAGGAGGGCAATCGCCGGCCTCCGCGCACCACGCCGAGCACACACGGCCCTCCGGAGTCTCCACGCAATACCCGCTGTAGCACTCCGAGTTGTCCTCGCACGGCCAGCCCGGCAGTCCCGGACCCTGCCCCCACTGCGTCTCCTGCCAGCCGCTGTCCCCGGGCTCCGGGCTCTCCCCGGCAGTCGGATCCGGGGCCGTGTCCTCCCCGGCCTCCGCCTCCAAGACCTCACCCGTCTCGCCGACGGCCCCATCCCGGGATTCCGGTGCAACCCCTCCAGGGACCGTCCCCCCGCCGCACGCCACAACAACCCACAAGATGCCAAACGCCCACCACGCGGATCGGATTGTCATGGCCACCTCCTTCCGAGTCAGGTGTTCCCCACGGAAATAAGCATACGGTCCAAAGGGGCGGGTTGTCAAACGCCGCGCGGGTCCGAACTCCGCCACCTAATCCCGCAACACCTTGGAATTGCTTCAAAGGATCCAACTTTCTGTTCACCACCATGGAGCGGCGACCACCGGTCGCCGACTGCGTCAAACGGCGAGGATGCTTGTGCCGGCGATTCTCCGACAACGGTTGATGACAGATCAGGGGGGTGACAACGTTTCAGGCCTCCACCGGAGTGGACCTGTCGGACCGGGTGCGTGCGGTGACGAGGGACGGGAAAGCCGGGAGCCGGGGTCCGGGATCCGGGGTCCGGCGTCGCGGCGCACGTGGCCTTATCGTCACGCCCCGTCGCCCGCGTCCAACGTGGTCCTGACACTGTCACTGTCACTGTCACTGTCACTGCCACTGCCACCGAACCTGTCCACTGAACCTGTCCACTGACACTGTCTCTGGGACCCAGGCTCCGGGAGCCGGGGTCCGGGATCCGGGGTCCGGCGTCGCGGCGCACGTGGCCTTATCGTCACG
>DYKK01000042.1 GCA_020722625.1 Anaeromyxobacter dehalogenans | reverse complement strand
TCGCGTCTCCAGGAGGACAAAAAAGAAACGAAGTCGCGATCTTGCGAGTTTTTCAGCGGCCTCCGATCCCGGTATTGACACGAGCCCCGAAAGGTCGTAAATAGGCATCGCTTTGACGCGCGCGAAAGTGGCGGAATTGGCAGACGCGCAAGATTCAGGTTCTTGTGGGCGCAAGCCCGTGGGGGTTCAAGTCCCCCCTTTCGCACCGCGATAGATCAATGCGGAGGACCCCGGTGGCGCTGGAGCCTGCGGCCACGTGGCGCAAGATGCTGAAGGCCGCCCAGGCGCGACTCGATGCCCGGGCCGCCCACGCGCGAGAAGCGCGCGGTGCGGCCGACCGGCTCGCGAGGATCTGCGTGGAAGCCGGCGCGACGCGCGTCGTCCTGTTCGGATCGCTCGTCACGGGGGAATGGCGCCGCGGCGATATTGACCTCGCGGTCGAGGGGTTGCCGGCGGAGGCGTTCTTCCCGCTGCTCGGCACCTTGCTCCTCGAGGCGCTGCCGTTCTCGGTGGACCTCGTGGCGATCGAGGAGGCCCCCCCCACGCTCCGGGACCGGATCGAATCCGAGGGAGAGCTGCTCGTTGAACGCCGCTGACCTCCAGGAGCGACTGATCAGGATGCTCGTGGCCGAGATCGAGGCGGACCTCGGGTCCGCGTCGGAGCTCGCGACCGTCGTGGCCTCACTGGCGGAACGAGCGCGCCGCGAGGACGACATGGCGGTGCTCGCGGCGTTGGCGCTCCGGATCGAGCACTTCTATACCGCCGTCGAGACGCTCCTCCTGCGGATCGCGAAGGTCGTGGATGGGGTGGTCCCCGACGGGGACACCTGGCACCAACGGCTTCTCAAGCAGGCCTCCCTCGAGGTCGCCGACACGCGACCCCCGTGCCTGTCCCGGAAGACCGTCGAGGTCCTGCGGCCGCTCCTCGCGTTTCGCCACTTCCTCAGACATGCGTATGCGGTCCAGCTCGACCGAGCGACGCTTCTGAATCGCGCGCGCGAGGTCGCGTCGGCGGAACCGGCCGTGAGAATGGACATCCGGACTTTCGTCGCGTTTCTCGAAGGGCTCTTGAAGGTCGGGTCCGGCTGATCGCCGGCCGGTGACCGACCCGCCCCCCAAGGGCGCAAGCCCGTGGGGGTTCAAGTCCCCCCTTTCGCACCGCGACAGATCACGCCGAAACGCGAATTCCCAGGAACCGGGGGATGACGCTGATTGACCCTCAAGTACCCTCATTTGCCCGCATCCAGGTCACAACAGGGCGACCATCCTCTCGGGGGACGGATGGACTTGCGCGGCGGATCCTATTGTTCCCGCTCGCGTTCCCACCGGGCGAGCGAGAGTTCGGCGTCGAACTCCTTGAGTGCGTAGATCCCAAGATGCCTCCGGATGACCTTGCGCGCCTCGTCGAGAATCTCCGGCTCGTCGTAGGTGGCCATCAACCATCGCAGGTCCACCTCATCCTTGCCGCGACCGGAGGCCATCTTCATGGCCATCAGATACGGCACTGACACCACCGGCAGTCCTTCGATGCACTCCGCTCTCTCGATCGCTTCCTCGTACAACCCCCGGTACTCGTCGTCGCGAAGGATGATGTCCACCGGAGTCCCGTTGGGAAGCCGAGACGAATACCCGCCAAAACCAAGCGCTTTTTCTGGACGGAATCCCGACAGGGGCGCGGATGCCGCGAAATCCAGGTCCGCCGTCAATCGGTCGGAACCGTACAGGGCCATCGCATAACCGCCGAGAAGTGCAACGGAAATCCGTTCACCACAGGCCAAAGCGACGACCTCTCTGGCCCCACGCTCCAGTTCCTCGGGCGACAGAAACCGTTTGCGCATCTTGTTGGAAGGCATCCGCGTCGTTCTCCGAAACACAGAAATATTATAGAACAAATGTCCGACGGTGTCCATCCCCCGGCGGAACGGCCGCCGCAACATGCCCGGGATGGAAGGCCAGGCGGATCGCGCCGTGGACGCAATGGACGGGGTCAACCAGACACGACCCCAGTTCGCCCGGAGGACTTCGGGGCTTCTTCCGAGTACGACACCGACTTCGCGGACCCTGACGGATGAAACCGACCCTTTGGCCGCGGGCAGTGCCTGCGGTTTCAGGTTCGCGTCGAGTTTCTTCGTAGAAGTCCGGCATCCGGGGTCCGGGGTCCGGCGTCCGGGGTCGCGGTGAACGTGGCCTCCTCGTCATGCCCCGCCCCCGCGACCGACGTCGTCCTGGCACTGACACTGTCACTGAACCTGCCCTCTGATCCTGTTCCTGAACTCGTTTCGGTATCCGCAGTTCCAGGTTCGCGACGACTTGCTTCGTAGAGGACGCGGATCGGATCTCGGACTCGGCGACCCACTTCCCAATCCGTGATAGCATCTCGCCCATGAGAGACCTCCCGGCCATCCCGGGGGAGACATCGCCCCATCTGGACGGAGAGTGACACTCGGGGGATAGTCAATGCGTAACATCTTGAAATCACATACACAAGATTCAGGTGATTGTGGAAGCAGTCGCGTGGGGATTCCAGTCCCGCCTTTCGCGCTCCTCGGCGGCTTGATGGCATCGTTCGTCCTGGCGGGATGCCAGAGCGAGGCCGAGAGACTCCAGGCCCAATCGCTGTACCACCTGACGCAGGTCGAGAAGGTCCTCGAACGCCACGCGGGACGGACCGACGAGGCCCTGGCGGAACTGGACCGCTACCTGAAGGAGAACGGCGACGAGATCCGCGAAACCAACGCGCGGGGACGAGAGATCCTGAAGTCCATGTCCCCCGAGGACCGCCAGGACTTCGTGCGGCGGTCCCTCGAGAATGCCCGTCCCGTCAGGGAGCGGATCGAGACCCTCACGCGCACCTTCCCCAACTCTCCTCAGATCGTGAATCGCCTGCGCGAACTGATGTGACCCGTCTGGACGGCGGTGCGGGGATGCGTCCCTGGGGCCGCGAACCGGCGTGGCGGACGCTCCGCGTTCGCAAGGCCGCCGCGAATCGGAGTTCGCGGCTCCGGAATCACGGCTCCCAGAGGCGGTCACGGCCCCCCTGGGCCGTCACGGCCAGCCGCGCCAGGGCGAACAGGAGGTCGGACAGGCGGTTGAGGTAGCGCGCGCCCGCGTCCAGGGACCCGTCGCGCAGGGCCACCACGCGGCGCTCCGCGCGCCGGCACACGGTCCGCGCCACGTGCAGGGACGCCTCCAGGCGCGTCCCGCCCGGCAACACGAACCGGTCCAGGGGCTCGACATCGGCCTGGGCCCGGTCAATCGCCCGCTCGACCTCGTCCACGTCCGCGTCCGCCACCTCCACCGGGGCCCGGCCGTCGGGCGAGGCGACCTGCGCGCACAGGCGCATCAGCGCATCCTGGCACCGGTCCAGGACGGCGATGAGGAACTCCCTCGGCCCCTCCTCCTCAAAACGGGCCTCCAGGGCCTCGGCGCGCGCCGCGCCCACGAACGCGCAGACCTCGTCCACGCTCCCGTACGCCTCGACGCGGGGGTCGTCCTTGGTCACGCGCCGCCCCCCGAGCAGGCTCGTCTCGCCCCGGTCCCCCTTGCGCGTGTAGAGCCGCGCCATCGGTCCGCCCCCGCCGTCCGTCACGCCTCGCCCGGCGACATCGTCTCGCCCTCCCCGCCCCGGCTCCGCTCCCGGCGCCGGAACGAGCAGCCCTCGCGACGGCAGATCAGGATGCGCCCCCCCCGCATCGGCTGCACGAAGAGGGTGGGCGCGCCGCACGAGGGACACGCCTCTTCCACCGGCTCGTTGCTCGTCGAGAACCGGCACGCCGGGAACCTCGAGCAGGAATAGAAGGGTCGCCCCTTGCGGGAGCGCTTCTCGACCAGAAACCCGTCGCATCCCGGCGCAGGGCACCGCGCCTTCAAACAATATGGTCCGGTATAGTTGCACTTCGGATACGACGTACACGCCAAAAACCGCCCGTACCGCCCGGTGCGGATCTGGAGCGGACTCCCACACTTCGGGCAGGTCCCCGCCTCCTCCGCCTCGCGCGAACGGACGTGGCCGTTTTCGTCGCGCGCGAACTCCAGGGTGCGGCGGCACTCCGGGTATCCGGAGCACCCGAGGAACGACCCGTTCTTGCCGTGGCGGATCAGCATCTCGCGCCCGCACCAGTCGCACCGCACCCCGGAGGGCTCGGCCATCGCCCGGACCGACCTCATCTCGGCCTCGGCCCGCCGAAGAGTCGCCTCGAACGCCTTCCAGAAGTCGGCCAGCAGCGCGACCCGCTCCAGGCGGCCCTCCGAGACCTCGTCGAGGGACGCCTCCATCCGCGCCGTGAAGTCGTAGTCCACCACGTCCCGGAAGTGGGCCACCAGCAGGTCCGTCACGACCCGCCCGAGTTCCGTCGGCCGCAGTCTCCCGTTCTGTTTCTCGCAGTAGCCCTTGTCCTGGATGGTCGTGACGATGGTCGCGTACGTCGAGGGCCGGCCGATGCCGCGCTCCTCCAGTTCGCGGATCAGGGTCGCCTCGGAGTACCGGGGCGGGGGTTCCGTGAACTTCTGCTCGCCCCGGAGGTCCTCGAGGGACAGGACCTGCCCCTCCCGCAGGTCGTCCGGGATCGCGAGCGCCTCGGTCTGGGCCCAGCCGCCCTCGCCGGCCCGGCCGTTCCCGCCGTCCGGCCCATTCCCGTCGCCCGCCTCCGGCACGGCCCCGCGCTTCCCGGCCCGCCACGCCGCGAGGTATCCATCGTGGCGCAGGACGAGCCCCGTGGCCCGGAACTCCGCGTCCGCGGCCCTCACGTCCACCGTGGTCTGGTCATAGACCGCCGGGACCATCTGGCTCGCGAGGAACCTCTGGTAGATCAACTGGTACAGCCGAAACTCGTCCGGCTTCAGGAACGGTCGCACCTCCTCGGGCCGGCGCGCGACCGAGGTCGGGCGGACGGCCTCGTGCGCGTCCTGGGCCCCCTTCTTCGACCGGTACGATGCGGGACGCGCGGGGACGTAGTCGGGTCCGAAGCGACGGGCGATCTCCTCGCGGGCCGAGGACACGGCCTCGTCCGACACGCGCACCGAGTCGGTCCGCATGTAGGTGATCAGCCCGGCGCGGCCCTCCTCCCCCAGGTCCACGCCCTCGTACAGGGTCTGGGCCAGGCGCATGGTCCGCGACGGCGAGAACTTGAGCAGGCGCGACGCCTCCTGCTGGAGGGTGCTCGTGATGAACGGGGGCGACGGCGGGCGGCGTCGCTCCTTGCGCTCGACGGACGAGACCCGGAACTCCTCCCCGCGCAGCCGATCCATCAGGGCATGGGCGTCGGCCCCGCTCCGGACCTCGGCCTTGCGGCCCCGCAACGTCCTCAGGGTCGCGCGAAACGCCCGCGCGTCCCCGTCCCCCTTCAGGAACGCCGTGATGACCCAGTACTCCCGCGGGACGAAGGCCTCGATCTCGCGCTCCCGTTCCACGATCAGGCGCAGGGCCGGCGACTGGACCCTGCCCGCGGACAGCCCCCGCTGCACCTTGCGCCACAGGATCGGCGACACCTGGTACCCGACGAGGCGGTCCAGGATGCGTCGCGCCAGTTGCGACTCGACCATGCGCTCGTCGAGCGGGCGGGGGTCCGCCACCCCGGCCTTCACGCCCGCCGGCGTGATCTCGTGGAAGAGGACGCGCGCGATCTCCGGATTGATCGGCCGCAGTTCCTCGGCGATGTGCCACGCGATGGCCTCGCCCTCGCGGTCCGGGTCCGGGGCGAGCAGGACCCGGTCGGCCTCGCGCGCCGCCTTCTTCAACGCCTCGAGCGCCTTCCGCCGGCTCGGCACGACCACGAACTTCGGGCGGAACCCGTGGGCGATGTCCACCCCCATGCTCCGCTCGGGCAGGTCCTTGACGTGCCCCTTCGACGCCACGACCTCGAACTCGCCGTGGAGGTACTTCTTGATCGTCTCGGCCTTGGCCGGAGACTCCACGATGATCAGCGGTCTGCCCACTCCGACACTCCCTCCGGGGCATTCAGACCGCCCCGCCCGCCGTGCCCCTCACGATTTCCCCGGCTCGTCCAGGCGCCTCCGCAGCTCCTCGGTGTCCCGTCGCAGGGCCTTCAGTTCCATGGACAGCCGCACCACGTACAGCAGCAGGAGGACCCAGAGCGCCGCGTAGGCCGCGACGACCATGGCCTCGCTGGACACCGTCTCGCGGGCCGGCTCCTCGCCCAGGCCGGCCTTCCATCCCCCGTCCCAGGCGTGCGCCGCCGGACCGTCCGCGGGCGCCTGGGCCGGCGACGCCCGCGCGAGGAACAGCCCCGCCACCACGCACCCGATGACCGCCGCCGCCCGGAACCCCGGCCCTCGAACGCTGTCCATCGAAACTCCCTTCCCGACCGGGTGACCTCCGCGCTCACGCACCGGGCGACCGTCGGTCCAGCGCCAGATACAGGGCGTCGAGCCGTCCCTTGAGCCTCTCGATCCGGAGGCGGAGGACCACCAGGGTCGCGCTGACCAGGGACATCGCGAGCAGGCTCGCGTAGAACGCGACCTGCATGTCCGGGTTCTGGAGCCCGCCCTTGAAGACGACCTGGGGATGGGCCCCGCCCCATCGCTCGACCGCGAAGTGGATGAAGTACAGGGCCGGCAACCCCACCACGGCCAGCCCCGACGCGACCCCGCGCCCGAACCGGTCCGACCCCGCGAACGCCCGCAGGGCCAGGTACGCGAGGAAGAGCAGGAAGACCATCAGTGACAGGGTCAGGCGCGGCTCCCACGTCCACCAGGTCCCCCACGCCTTGCGCGCCCACAGCGGCCCGGTCACGAGCACGACCGCGCCGAGCACGACCCCGACCTCGGCCGCGGCCACCCCGAGCCCGTCCACGACGGCCGTCCACCGCCCGGGCCGGCCTCGCATCCCGAGGTACGCGAGCCCGCACAGGCCGCACAGGGCGAAGAGGACCATCATGTGGATGGCCGACGCCACGTGGAAGTAGAAGATCTTCTGGGAGATGCCGAGCGTGGCCTCGCGCGGGGCCACGAAGAAGACCGCGACCAGGGCCGCGACCACCGCGACCGCGGCCGCGACCGCGAGGCCGGCGACCGGGTTCTTCACGTCCTCGAACCAGCCTGTCCTCATGTCCGGACCATCCGTTCAAACAGCAGAAGTGTAACGACGCCGAAGACCATGTCAAAGCCCGCGAGGAACCGCAGCCACGGGCCGGGTTCCTCGGCGAGGGGCGCGCCCACGGCCAGGGCCGTCACCTTGACGCCCGCGATCACCACCGGCACGAGGACCGGGTAGGTCACGAGGGGCAGGAGGACCTCCTTCATCCTCGCGTTCATGAGCATGGCCGAGAAGAGGGTCCCGACCAGGCTCACGCCCACGGTCCCGAGCGCGACGGCCGCGAGGAAGGCGGGCACGTCCACGACCGGCAAATCGAAGAACAGCAGGACGAGCGGGAGGGTCAGGGCCTCCATCAGGCCGGTGAACAGGAGGTGTCCGACCACCTTGGCCGCGAACACGGCCCCGGCCGGGACCGGTCCCAGCAAGAGGGCCCACAGGCATCCGTTCTCGCGCTCGCGGTCGAAGAGCCGGTTCAGGCCGACGGTCGAGGAAAACAGGACCGTGACCCACACGATCCCCGGGCCGTAGTCGCGGGCCTTGGCCGGGTCCGACAGGAACGCGAACGAGAAGACCACCACGAGCAGGAAGGAGAACAGGGCCATGGGGTACAGGATGTCGCGCGAGCGGAACTCGATGGTCAGGTCCTTGCGCAGGACCGCGACGAACTGGCCGAGCGTCCTCATGGCGGATTCTCGATGGCCTCGAAGGCCTGCCTCGTCCCGTCCGGACCTCCGGCGAGGTCGGCGAGGACCCGGCCGGATCGCAAGGCGAGGATGCGGGTCGCGAGGCGGCCCACCTCCGCGGGGTCGTGGGAGGACAGGACCACGGCGCCCCCCGCGCGGGCGTGCCCCTCGAGCGTGCTCCAGAGCCACTGCCGGCCCAACGTATCGAGCCCGGTGCCCGGCTCGTCGAGGAGCCACACGGCGGCCCCGGTGACGAGGAGCCTCCCCACGGCCGCCCGCTGCTGCATGCCGCGCGACAACGTCCGCACCAGCCGGTCCGCGTCCCGCGCAAGCCCCACCCGGTCCAGGGTCCCCGCCACGCGGTCCGTCGCGTCCCCGACCCCGTGCAGGGTTGCGAAGAAGGCGAGGTTCTCGCGCGCGGTCAGGTCCGGGTACAGGAACAGGTCGTGGGGGAGGAAGGCCACGCGCGCCCGAAACTCGAGGCCCGTCACCTCCCGGCCGTCCCAGCGCAGGCGCACCCGCCCGTCCTCGTGCGACGACCGGCCCGCCAGGACGTGGAGGAGCGTGGTCTTGCCCGCTCCGTTGGGCCCGACCAGGGCCACGACATCGCCGGGACCCGCGTCCAGGGAGACCCCGCGCAGGATGTGGCGGCGCCCGATCACGCGGGTGACCGCCTCCGCTGCGATCCGGAAGGCCGGCAACGACCCCGTCATCCCTCGCGCCCCCGGGACCGGGCCGCGATCCCCACGCCGGCGATCACCGCGACCAGTCCGACCAGCGCCGCGGCCCTGAACGGGCCGAACGGGGCCGGCAGGTGCCGGAGGGACACGCGCAGCCGCGTCCCAGCCCGCACCGGGTCGCGCAGGGTGAGCATCTGCCACGTCCCGTCGTCGTCGTCCTCCTCCTCGTAGGCGTAGGGGGCGAGGGGGCGCACCTGAGGGGCGTAGGCGGCCGTGCGCCTCGTGACCACGCGCACCCGGTCCAGCGTCCGCTCGGGCGCGAGCACCAGGGACATGTCCGCCGAGCGCACCGGCAGGGTGTAGCGGACCTCGACCCGCGCGTCCCCCGGCCCCCCGGCCGGGGCGATCCGGAGGCCCTCCGGTCCAAAGGAGGCGCCCACCGGACCGCGCGTCTCGACCTCGACCCCGTCGGGGACCGCCTCGGAGCGCGGGGCCGGCACGGGTCCCGGGCCGTCCTCGGGCACCAGCAACGGGAAGGTCCCGGCGGCATCCCGGGGGTCGCCGGCCACGTCCAGGCGCTCGATCACCGTGACCTGGTCCTCGCCGACGAGGACCTGGGCGAGGAGGATCGCCGGGGACGCCGCGGCCGGAGCGGGCACGAGCAGTCCCGGCATCGCGGTCCACGCGAGTCGTCGTCCCGTCATCCTCGTTCTTTCCCCGACCCGAGGAGATTCCCCATCCTCGCCATCCGGACGAGGGCGGCCGTCAGCGCCGCGGCCGTGGCCAGGACGAACACGAGGTCGAGGGCGCCGCTCATGACGGACGTGCCTCCCGGACGGGGGCCGGTCGGGCGCCTTCCGCCTCGCCCGCGGGCTCCCGCGCGGGGCGGGACGCGCGGCCCCCGGCGGCCAGCACGAACCCGAACCCCACCAGGACGACGGACCCGACCCACAGCCAGGACATCAGGGGGTTCACCATCGCGGTCACGCTCGCGGACCGCGTCCCGGTCCCGGGCGCCGCGGCCACGTACAGGTCGTACAACAACCCCGTCTCGATGTCCACCTCCGTGGTCGGACTCTCGAACTTCGGGTAGAAGCGCGTCTCCGGCGCGAGCAGCCGTCCGACGCCGGACGGGACCACCCGGACCCGGTCCGGGGCGGCCGGGTCCGGCGAGGCGAGCGCCACCGAGGGCGAGCCCCGCGCATCCAGGCCGGCCGCGAGCGCCCCGAACAGGTCCGCGTCCGCGACCGTCACCACGAGGAGCGGGTCGCCGCGCCGGCTGCGCACCGCAAGGCGGTCCTCGCCCACCGCGCGGGCGAACTCCCGCAGTTCCTCGGTCAGCCGGTGGAAGGCCTGGGGGATCACCTGGAGCGTCTCGGGCTGCGCGGGGGCGAGGTGGACCTCGCGGAGCGCCCGGTCCATCCGGACGACCTGGAAGTCCCGGGCGATCACGGTGCGCGCGAAGGCGGTCGCAAGAAAGCGCCGCGCCTCGCCGGCCGACCCGAACCGCAGGGCGACCTCCGGCGGATCGAGCGTCTCGACCGCCTGGACGCCGGGCAGGCCCGCGAGCGCCGTCCGGACCGGCTCCGGGACCGGCTGTCCGCGCGGCCAGGCCAGGACCTCGGACACGGATGAGGCGAATCCCCCCGCGTCCGAGAAGGTCTCGCGCGTGCCCAGCAGAACCAGGTCGTCGCGGCCCAGCGCCAGGCGATCGCCGGGCCCCAGGACCACGTCCTTGCGCTCCTCGCGGACCGCCGCCCCGGCAAAACTCAGGAAGCACAGGGCCACGCCCACGTGGACCGCGTGTCCCCCGTAGCGCCGGGGGTTGTCCCGCAGCAGGGTCCAGGCCGTGCGCAGGCGAGGCGCACCGGTGACGGACCGCCGGGCCGCGACCGAACGGACCGTGTCGCGCGCCGCGACCAGGAGGACCCACGTCGCGAGCAGGACTCCGGCGACCCCGTACGCGGCCGGCAGGGACAGGCGCCCCAGGACGGTCTCCGCGGCCGAGGTCCACGGGAGATCGAGGGCCTCCGAGGCGCGCAGGACGCGAACCGCCCCGTAGGCCAGGACCACGACCCCGGTCGCCCCGAGGGAGGCCAGGCCCGTGCGGATCGCGGCCCGGTTCACGGCCCCGCGCCCACCGGTCCCGAACGGCACCAGGGGTCCGAGCGCCGTGAGGCCCAGGATCAGGAGCCCGACGGGCGCCACGACGCGGTTGAACCACTCCGGACCCACGGTGACCGCGGTCCGCAAGGGGGGAACGCCCGCCCCGGAGACCTGGTTCCACAGAGCGATGGCCGCGTTGATCGCGTCCTGCACGCGCGGGGATTCCGAGAACTTCGGCAGCAGCGTGCCCCACAGGACGATGAAGAGCGCGACCAGGAAGAGGATGCTGTTCGCGACGACCAGGGCCTCGCGCGTCCACAGGCCGCGGATGCGTTCCCGGGGGGCGAGGGCCCGCCACCTCCACGCAATCAACGCCCCGCCGGCCAGCGCGAGCACGGTCATGTAGTCCACGAAGAACGGGGTCAGGACCGAGTTCGAGAAGGCGTGAAGGGACGCGATCAACTGGCTGCGGGTCAGGAAGGTCGCGAAGATCGTGAGGAGGAAGGTCAGCGCGACCAGGAAATGGTTCCATCGCCGAAGCATCCCCCGCCGCACCTCGACGGCCGTGGAGTGCAGGAGGGCGGTCCCGGACAGCCACGGCAGGAGGGCCGCGTTCTCGACCGGGTCCCACCCCCAGAACCCGCCCCAGCCCAGCTCCACGTAGGCCCACAGGCCGCCGAGGACCAGGCCCGCGGTCAGGAGGGTCCACGCCAGCAGGTTCCAGCGCCGCGACTCCCGGATCCACGAGTCGTCCAGCCGGCCCGTGATCAGGGCCGCGACCGAGAAGGCGAAGGGGATCGTGTAGGCCACGAACCCGGCGAGCTGGAACGGAGGGTGGATGGCCATCAGGGGGTTCTGGAGCAGGGGGTTCATGCCCGAGCCGTCCGCCGGGCCCTCCGAGGTCAGGAACGTCTCGAACGGGTGCGACGCGAACACCATCAGGATGTCGAAGAAGAGCAGGGCCAGGACCACGACCGAACGGACCGCCCCGAAAAACGCGGAGTCGTAGTCGCGGTGGACCCGCTCCAGGGCCGCGGCCAGGAGCGACAGGCTCACGACCCAGAACAGGAGGGCGCCCTTCTCGCCCGCCCAGAACGCGGTCAGGAGGTAGAACAGCGGCATGGTCGTGTCGCTGTACGAGGCCACGTACCGGTTCGAGAAGTCGTGGGTGACGAGCGCGTGGGTCAGGAGGAGGGCGACCGCGACGTTCAGCCACGCGACAGCCGCGACCCCCTCCGAGGCCGCGCGGACCCACCGGGGGTGACGCCGGACCGCCCCCGCCAGCGAGACCGCGGCCACGAAGGCCGTCAGGACGAGAGACGCGGACACGAGGAACTGGCCGAGGACCTGCATGTCGTGTTTCCGTTCGGGCGGGGTGCCGCTCACGGGCCCGAGGGTCGCGTCCCCGGGTGTCCGGACCGGTACTTCCGGTCGTAGTACTGCTGCGCCTCCTCCTCGGACAGCCCTTCCTCCTCGTACTTCGAGGGGCACTTCACCGTGATCTTCGAGACCTCCATGCGAGGTCCCTCCCGCAAGGTCCCCTGGAGGATCACCTCGCGGTCCTCCGCGAACGGGTCCGGGACCGTCCCCTTGTAGTGGCACGGGAGCGCGCGCCCCGCCGCGTCGCGGATCGAAAACGCCATCTCGAAGGGACCCGCGCCGCGGGAGATCGATCCCGGAACCACGGTCCCGACGACCTTGAGCTCCCGGTCCTGGTACCGGTCGGGCGAGGCGAGGGTCTCCTCGATGGTCAACTGGAAGACCCCCGCCGACATGGAGGACCCCACGATGGCCACGCCTCCGGCCAGCACGGCCACGGCCACCCCGGCGGTCACCCCCTTCTTCATCGCGCCTCCCGCGCCCTGGATATCAGAATCGCCGCGGCCTTTCAAACCGAGACCGGCCAAGCCGCCGGACCCATTCGGAAAGCGCCCCCGACCTTCCCGGTCGTCCCGGGCGGACCCGGGGTCGTCCTGGAAGGTGTTCCCAAGAGAAACACCTTCTTTGTCGCGATGATGTTTCTACAATGAACCGGAGAGAGAAAACCCTGAAGTGAGTCCGCGCGCGGTCGGTCCCGTGTCCCGCCGCTCCCCGAACCGGCCGCCCGTTCCACCCGGTTCGAAGAATTCCACAACGGGGCTTACCAGGACCCGTGCGACCCGTGCGACCCGTGCGACCCGTGCGACCCGTGGGACCCGTGCGACCCGTGGGACCCGTGCGACCCGTGGGAAGCATGGGACCCGTGAGAGCCGTGGGAGCCGTGCGACCCGTGGGACCCGTGCGAGCAGTGCTGTTCCACGCCCAGGTCGCTCGCCGGACCGCCCTCGCCGGCGGGCCCGCTCCCCGCCAGGGCATGGCCGCTGCTTCCCGCCATGAGGAGGAACGATCCGATCGCGGCCGCCTGGCCCCGAGTCACCTTTCCTTCCTCGCTGGAAAGAAAGTCCTGAACCTTCTTCCTGAACTTGGGCAGTCGCTTCGAGGCCATGGACACCCCTCCAAAGGTTCACGAAACTATTATGGTGAATGGCCCGGGACGCGTCAAGATTTTTTTTCGATCCCCGGCGCGGACGCCTGCGACTCGCCGGACGCGGGCGGAGACTCCGGTCCGGAACCGGGCTCCGGCTCGCCGGCGGGCCGCGGCCCTGATCCTTCGAGGTGCTCAGCGGTGACGGCCTCGCTGAACCGGACCTCGTTGAGCCGGACGCAGATGAGAATGTCCTCGCGGTCGAACCTTGCGGACAGGGTCTCGATGAACCCCACGGCCACCGGGTCCTCGATCTTCTCGATGGTCTCGACGTCCTCGGCCAGGGTCTTCACGAGCGCGAGCATCCCGTGGTAGAGGTCCCGGTGTTGCTGGTTCCACAGCATCGTCAGGATGTCCCCGACGGTCTCGTTCTTTCGCTCGTACACCTCGAACCGGAGCGCCTCGGTCACGCGCTTGCGCCCGAGGACCTGCGGGCGGAATCCCTTGAAGTACCGGGCATAGACCGCGGGTTCCAGTCGCCGGAGGAAGTCCAGGAGGACCGTCCGGTCCAACGACTTGATCGCCCGCGCGAAGTGTTCCGCCGAGAGGCGCGAGAAGGCTTCGATGGAGGTCATGGTCTCCCCGTGTCACGGGTCGTGCCGGCGCGATCCCTCAGACGGGTCCTGGCCGCGCCGGCGGCGAGGCCGTCTCTAGCATCTTGCGAACGAGGCCGTCAAGCGACGGCCCGGACACCGGCCGGAGGTCATAGCGGACCCGGACCACGGGCCGGGAGACGGCCAGGAGCCGCCCCAAATCAATCGGGGTGCCGCAGACCACGAGGTCCGCGGGCGTGGCCTCGATGGTCTCGCGCAGCTCCGCCACCTGCCGGTCGGAGTACCCCATCGCAGGCAGGACGGGGCCCAGGTGCGGGTAGCGCCGATAGGTTTCGCGGATGGAGCCTCGGGCTTCGGGACGCGGGTCCACGAGGACGGCGCCCTCGCGCCGCGCCAGGACCGTGCCCGCGCCAAAGGCCATCCCCCCGTGGGTCAGCGTGGGACCGTCCTCGACCACCAGGACCTTGCGACCCGCGAGGGGCATGGGCGGGGACATCGTGATCTCGGAGCGGGCCTCGACGATCGCGGCCTCGGGATTCATCTCGCGGACGGAGGCACGGACCGTGTTCACGGACGCCGCGTCAGCGGAATCCACCTTGTTGATCACCACCACGTGGGCGGCGAGGAGGTTCGCCTGGCCCGGGTGGTAGGTGCGTTCGTGGCCGGCTCGGAGGGGGTCCGTCACCGTGATGTGGAGGTCGGGCCGATAGAACGGGAGGTCGTTGTTCCCGCCGTCCCACAGCACGACGTCCGCCTCGGCCTCCGCGGCCTCAAGGATCGCGTGGTAGTCCACGCCCGCGAAGACCACGGCCCCCTGTTCCAGGTGGGGTTCGTACTCTTCCCGCTCCTCGATGGTGCAACGGGCCGCGTCCAGGTCCGCACGGGTCGCGAAGCGCTGGACCGCCTGGGCCTCGAGGTCGCCGTAAGGCATGGGATGCCGCACGACGGCCACGCGGCGCCCCATGGCCCGCAGGACCCCGACCAGGTAGCGGGAGGTCTGGCTCTTGCCGCACCCGGTGCGTACCGCGCACACCGCGATCACGGGACGCCGCGACCGAAGCGCCGTGGCCCTGGGTCCGAGGAGCCGGAAGTCGGCGCCCGCGGCCAGGGCGTGGCTCGCGCGGTCCATCACGTGCACGTGAGGCACGTCGCTGTAGGCGAAGACGACCTCGTCCACGTCGAGGTCGCGCAGGAGGCGGTCCAGGCCGGCCTCGTCCTCGATGGGGATTCCGTCCGGATACAGGGGGCCAGCGAGGGACGGCGGGTACCGGCGGCCCGCGATGTCCGGGATCTGGGTCGCGGTGAACGCCACCACGCGACACGAGGGGTCGTTCCGGTACACGCAATTGAAGTCATGGAAGTCCCTCCCCGCGGCGCCGAGGATGAGGACG
Source organism: Anaeromyxobacter dehalogenans (assembly GCA_020722625.1). Taxonomy (GTDB): domain Bacteria; phylum Myxococcota_A; class UBA9042; order DTJE01; family DTJE01; genus DYKK01. Next base: position 273 of record DYKK01000042.1, on the reverse strand, counting down.
CGTCTGATGCCGGGCTGCCTCATGAAACCTCCGTCCACGAACCGACCGGGTCGTATTGTAGTCGCCCGGCCGGGCGGGGCAAGGTCCATCGCGGGGCCCAGATCCGCCGTCAAGTTCCGCATTTCTTCGAACGTAGGGGCAGATTCAGGGAACAGGTCCCGTGACAGTGGACAGTGACAGTGTCAGGGTCAGGGTCAGGGCCGCGTTGGACGCGGGGAAGGGGGCGTTTCGGCAGGGCCACGTCCACCGCGACCCCGGACCCCGGATCCCGGA
>DYKK01000419.1 GCA_020722625.1 Anaeromyxobacter dehalogenans | reverse complement strand
CGGTTCCCTTGTGCGGCATCCTCGCACTACCTGCGGGACGGGAGGCGCGCGATGGCCCGGCGCAAGGTGGCCACGACGGTCTATCTGACGGCCGAGCAAGACATGCGCCTGAAGCAGGTGCAGCAACGGACCAAGGTTCCGGCGGCGGAACTGATCCGCCAGGGCGTGGACATGGTCCTGGAGCGGTACGAGGCCCAGGCCCCGGGCCCGGGGTGGGCCGGGGTCGCCGGGACGCGTCGGGAGAAGCCATGAGGACGCTGATCACGGGGGGCGCGGGGTTCCTGGGCTCCCACCTGTGCGACCGCTTCCTTCAGGACGGCCACGAGGTCGTGTGCGTGGACAACCTGATCTCGGGACGGCTGCGCAACATCGAGCACCTGTTCGGGCGCGACGGCTTCACGTTCTTCAAGATGGACGTGACGAACTTCATCCACGTGCCGGGGACGCTCGACCACGTGCTGCACTTCGCGTCCCCCGCGAGCCCGAACGACTACTTCCGCTATCCGATCCAGACCTTGAAGGTGGGCGCGCTCGGCACGCACAAGGCCCTGGGTCTCGCGCGCGAGAAGGGGGCGACCTTCCTGCTCGCCTCGACGAGCGAGGTCTATGGGGACCCCACGGTCCATCCGCAGCCCGAGACCTACTGGGGGAACGTCAACCCCATCGGCCCGCGCGGCTGCTACGACGAGGCCAAGCGGTTCGCCGAGGCCATGACCATGGCGTATCACCGGCATCACGGGGTGGACACGCGCATCGTCCGGATCTTCAACACGTACGGGCCGCGGATGAGGGCTGGGGACGGGCGCGTGGTCCCGGCCTTCCTGTCGCAGGTGATCCGCGGCGAGCCCCTGACCCTGTTCGGAGACGGGTCGCAGACCCGGTCGTTCTGCTACGTGGACGACCTCGTCGAGGGGATCGTCCGGCTGCTCAAGTCCGATTACACGGACCCCGTGAACCTCGGCAACCCCGACGAGCACACGATCGCGGAGTTCGCCGAGGTCGTCCAGGAGGTCCTTGGCCGCCGCGTCGAGGTGCGGCGCGAGCCCCTCCCGGTGGACGACCCCAAGGTCCGCCGTCCCGACATCTCGGTGGCGCGCAGGGTCCTCGGCTGGGAGCCGCGCGTCCCGTTGCGGGAGGGGATCCGCAGGACGGCCGAGTATTTCCTGGCCGAGTTCGGGGCGACCTCGCCCGGGTGAATCCGCGCGCGGGTCGAGTCAGCGGCGCAGGACTTCCGTCTCGATGTAGTCGTCACCGAGTTCGCGTCTCAGGAATTCCTTGAAGTTCTTTTTGATGCGTTCCTCGAGTTGGCGGGCGCGCTCCCGGCTGACCCCGTACTTCTCGCCGATCTCCTGGAGCGTGACGGGCTCCTCGCTCATCAGCCGGTGTTCCCAGATGTAGCGGTCGCGCTCGCCGGTCAGCGAGCGGCCGAACTCGTCAATCTTCTGCCTGAGCCGTTCGCTCACCTCGGCCGAGGCCGTCTCCTCGACGGGGTCCGATCCGCCGGCCAGGGTCCCCATCAGGGTCCTCGACCCGTCCGCGTCCACGGGGGCCTCCAGGTAGAGGTCCGGAGACCCCATGCGCTCCATCATCTCGTTAACCGTGCTCTCGGGGACGTCGAGGTTCGCGGCGATCAACCTGGGCGTGGGGTCGAAGCCCATGGCCAGCAGGCGCTGGCGCTCGCGCCGCAGGTTGAAGAAGACCTTCCGCTGGGCCTGCGTGGTTCCGAGTTTGACGATGCGATGGTTGTTCAACAGATAATAAATGATATATGAACGAATCCAGTACTGGGCGTAATGGGACAGGCGCACCCCGCGCAAGGGGTCGAAGTGCTTCACGGCCTGGATCAGCCCCATGTTCCCTTCCTGGATGAGGTCCAGGACCTGGTGGGTGAACGTCCGGTACTCGAAGGCGATCTTGACGACGAGGCGCAGGTTCGCGCTGACCAGACGATAGGCGACCTCGGGGTCCTTCGTCCGCGAGTACGCCAGGGTCAGTTCCTTCTCCTCGTCCGGGGTCAGCAGGGGATGGCGCTGGACCTCCCGCATGTACCGGTACAGCAGGTCCACGCGGGTCTCGGCCTCGCGCGCCGGGACCAGCGGTCGTGCGGGGGCGACCTCGGGGACGTCCGGTCCCGCCGGCCCCGAATCGTCGTTGTTTTCCTCGTCGTACAAGATCGAGACCTCGTCTTCGTTCCCTGGCCCGGCCCGTGGTGGGGGCCGTGGCACGACCCATGCTAACACGTCCCGTCCGAGCGGGGGA
>DYKK01000041.1 GCA_020722625.1 Anaeromyxobacter dehalogenans | reverse complement strand
CAGCCTCCCCAGCGCTCCGCGCTGGGAGATGGGGCCCCGCTATCGGACGTGCCACCGGCACGTCCTCTCCCGCTCGGTCGCTCCGCTCCCTGCGCGGGAAGCCGGGGCCCCGGTCGCGGCTGGCACGAAACCGCGACCAATCCAGCAATTCCGTCGTTCTTTCGAGACCGGAACGGCGGATCGTGGACGGGCCAAACGGATTGGGCCGGCCACGAAGTTGCGGTAGAGTAAGCGGAGTCCGGCGTTTTTTCAACGGTGGGATCGGGTGGACATCGAACTCGCATCGAGACAGGCCCTGGCGCCCCTCGCGCGCCCCCTCGGGCTGCCGGAGGGGTTCGCGCGCCTGAGCGCGACCGGGAAACTGAAGGCCCTCCTGGACCTCCCCGACCCCGGCCGGGTCATCCGGCACCTGCGGCCAGACGAGTTGTACGGCCTGGTGCGCGAGGTCGGGATCGAGGACGCCTGGGACCTCGTGCTGCTCGGGACCCCGGAGCAGCGGCAGGCGATTCGCGACCTCGAGGTCTGGTCCGAGGACCGGTACGAGCCGGAGCGCCTGGACCGGATCCTGGAACTCTCCACGCAGTCCGACATCGATCACGGCCTCGCCGTGGTGCGCGACAGCGACCCGGAGATGCTCGCGCTCCACGTGTTCGGCCAGGCCCGGGTGAGCCTGGCCCGGGACGAGGAGGAGCGCCCGGGGCGGGCCGGACCGGAGGAGACGGAGGAGGGGCGGGATGCCGCCACCTTCCTGTCTCCGGACGGGGTCTTCCTGATCCGGTGCGACGACCCGGACCGGGTGGTCTCGGTGCGCCGCCTGCTCGACCTGATGTACGCGGAGGGCGTGGAGTTCGCCCAGCGCATCCTGTTCGCGGGGATGTACGACCCCCCGGGGTCCCTCGAGGCCCAGGCAAGACACTTCCGCGACAAGCGCCTCGAGGACCTGGGCTTCCCCCCGCCCGAGGAGCGGTTCGCGATCTGGGAGCCCTTCGATGCGAGGGGTCTCAAGGACCTGATCGAGCGCCGGCTGCCCCGGCCGGAAAAACCGGACGCCCTCGACGCGGGCCGACATCCCCTGGCCCTGGTCCTGGCGGGACGGGACGCCCCGCCCCTGTTCTGGGAGGCCCTGGCCTCGGTCACGGGGGACCCGTCGCTTCCGGCGCTGGTCCATCGCCTGCTGTACCTCGTCAACAAGGTCCTGGCCGCGAGGACCCAGACGTTCCACGACGATTCGGCCTGGGAGGCGGCCGCGGCGCACGCGCTCGACCTCGTGTCCCTCGGCCTCGAAGACCTGTCGGGGGGGGACCGGGAGCGGGCCGGGCAGGTCCTGATCGCCGTCCATCCCCAGCACCTGTATCGTGCGGGGGTCGAGGTCCTGCGTCCGTTGAACCTGCTCGCGCGGGAGGTCTTGCGCGAGGTCGGCGGCATGGCGCGGCTCGGCATCCTCGGGGAGTCGCGGGCCGATGTGGTGCGGACGGCCCTCGTCTTCCCGCCCGAGCGCCCGGCGGAGCCCGGACGCGGGCCGGCCTGGACCCTTCCGGAAGCGACCCGGACGCGCGCCGTCCTCCGAGACACGCTCGCGGTGCTGCGTTTCGCGCGCGCGCGCCTGGGGTTCGCCCCGGTCTCGCGCCCGTCCAGGGCGGGGACGGGACTGCCGGAACCCACGCTCGCGAACGTCCTGGCCACGGCCTGGGCCCGGCAGGTCCTCCAGGGAGAACCCCGCGTCGAGCCCCTGACCGGCGACGACGTCCGGGGGCTGCTCGTGGCCGCGTTCGAGGGCGGGCACATCCGGCCCTCCCTTCGCGCGGTCACGCCGTCGCTGTCTTCGGAGGAAGGCGAGGCGGTGCGGGCCTTCCTCCAGGAGGCCGTGGACCGCGTCGAGGAGTCGCTGGGCCGCCTGGACCCCGTTCGCCCCGTGGACGTGCGCTTCGTCGGGGACTGTCTGCTGGTCCGGGAAGGCCGGGAATCGCCGTGATCACGGTCCTGGATAGGAGGCCGGCAGGAAGCGCCGGACCTCGCGGTCGGGGAGGTCGGAGACCACGGTTTGCGTCAGCCCCTGGTCGCCGTAGGTCGCGACCACGAACCCGGCCCTCCGGTCGAGGCGCAGGCCCGGCCCGGCTCCCGTGTCCGGAGCGGGGTACTGGGCGACCGTGACGCGCCTCCCCCCCACGTCGTACAGATAGACCACGGCGGGAGAGGCACCGAGCCTCGTCACGCGGGCCCCCACCAGGCGCGCGTCCCTGCCGTCGGGGATCGGCACGCGGAACGGGAAGGGGGCGTGGGCGCGCAGGAAGCCCAGGACCTGATCCCGGTCCCCAAAGACCTCGCTGTCCGACGAGAGGCGGTGGGCCTCGACCACGTCCTGCACCGGGTCCTCGGGGGCGGTCCACAGCGTCAGGGCGCCGTATCCGACCACCGCGATCAGCAGGACCGCGGCCGCGGCCAGGAGGGTCGGCAGGAACCGGGCGTTCCCCACGTGGTTCGCCTCGAGCCGGATCCGGTGCGCGACCTGCTCGCGCAGGCTCGCCGGGGCGCGGGCCGACAGGAGGGCCTGGCGCAGGCCGGTGCGGAACCGGACCTCGGCCGCCGCCGCCTCGCGACAACCGGGACACCCCTTCAGGTGGGCCTCGACCTCGGCCCGCTCCTCCAGGGCGAGTTCCCCGTCCAGGTACAGGTCCAGGTACCGCGCGAGCGTCTCACAGTCCATGGGGGTCCTCCCGAGACGACCGGGGTCGGAGCGGGACGATGTCCCCGTTGTCCAGGGCGAGGTCCGTGGTTTGCGCGAGTTGTTCCCGCAGAAGCCTCCGGGCGCGGAACAGCCTCGACATCACGGTCCCGATGGGGGTGCCCATCACCTCCGCGATCTCCCGGTACGACAACTCCTCGACGTCCGCCAGGACCACGACCGTCCGGTAGTCGCGCGGCAGGTCGCGCAGGGCCGCTTCGAGCCGTTCCCGGGTCGCGCCGAGCACGGCGTTCGCCTCGGGACCCCGGTAGAAGGCGCGGCTCGACCAGGCCTGGAGCGACGTGGACTGGAGGAGTTCCCGCGCATCCTCCACGCCCACCTCGCGGCCCCCCATGCGGATCCGGTTGATGAACGTATTGCGCAGGATCCGGAACAGCCACGCCTTGCAGTTCGTGCCTTCCTGAAAGGAATCGAACGAGGCCAGGGCCTTCAGGTACGTCTCCTGGACCAGGTCGTCGGCCAGGGCCTCGTCGCGCGCCAGGGACCGGGCGAAGCGATAGACCGCGTCCAGGTGCGGCAGGGCCTCCCGTTCGAACCGGTCCTGCTCGTTCCGGCGACGCGACCACCACCTCATCGGGTCCCTCTCACGGGCGACGGCAACCGGGGAACGGGGTTTGCGAGGGGATTATTCCATCGGGATCAGAAACAGACACACGGGCAGATCGGGAAGCTGGCCAGTTCCACGCAACTCGGGGCCAGGCACACGGTCTGCCCGGGACCCGGGACGCACACGACCGCGGTCGCCTCGCAGTAGTCCTTCCCGCCAACGCACTTGCCTCCACTGCACAACTCGCCCACGGTGCAGACGTTCGCATCGTCGCAGGGGGCCCCCTCGTTCGGCGTGAACACGCAGTTGCCGGTCGCCGGGTCGCACTTCTCGTTCAGGGTGCACGGGTTGTCATCGTTGCAGTCCTTGACCTGCCCGGACTGGCAGGCCCCGTTCAGGCAGGAGTCGTTGATCGTACACTTGTTGCCGTCCTCGCACGGCTTCGAGTTGTTCAGGGACTTGCACTCGCCCGTGCCCGAGTCGCAGACGTCGTCCGTGCACGGATTCCCGTCGTCGCAGACCTTGGGGGCCCCACCCACGCACTGCCCGTTCTCGCAGTGGTCGTTCAGGGTGCAGAGGTTCCCGTCGTCGCACGGCCCGGCCACGGGCGTGAACACGCACGCGCCGGAGCCCACGTCGCACCCGTCCTGGGTACACGGGTTCCCGTCGTAGCAGATCGCGTCGTCCGTGGCGCCGTTGCAGTCGTCGTCCACCCCGTTGCAGACCTCCGGGGCCGGGTCCTTCGCGTCGCACCCCACGATGACCCCGCCCACGCACTCCCCGAAGCCCGGGCATTCCCCGAATTCGTTCTTTTTCGAGCACGGGACCTGGCCCTGGACCTCGTCGGTCAGGCCGTCGCAGTCGTCGTCGAGCCCGTTGCAGTCCTCCTTCGCGGGGGTCTTCGCGTCGCACGCCTTCAGGCCGGTGACCACGCACTTGCGCGTCCCGGTGCACGTCCCGTACTCGTTCATCACGAAGCACTCGGTCGAAAGGCCCAACTGGATCGCGCGCGTGCTGCACCGGCACTCGGTCCCCTCCGGGGGCACGCACTGCAACCGCTGGTTCCCTCCCGCGTCCTCGACCTCGCGGCACTCATACCCGGCCGGGCAGGTCTGCCCGCTCGCGCAGTCGCCGCCGCAGAACCGGCCCGCACCGCCATAGGACACGCAGAGGGCCTCGCCGCCCGTGAACTCGCTGTTGCAGTCCTTGTTCTCCAGGCAGGGGTCGCAGAGGTTCAAATACAGGGGCACGCACAGGGAGACCACGTCCGACCCCATCGTGAAGGTCTTGCAGGACCACTCGTTGGGGCACTCCTCGACGCAGAAGGTCGTGCAGACCTTGCCCTGGGGCGAGTCCACGCAGAACCGCGAGTCGCAGTCCGTGGGCTCCGAGCAGGGCCAGCCGAACCCGCCGGGCTGCGGCGGGACGTCCGCCGGACCCGTGTCCCCGAGGACCTCGACGCCCTCGCCCGCCTGGCCGTCCGGGACCGCGCCCTCGGGCGCCTCGTCCCCGGGGGCGGACCCGTCGTCCTGCCCGTGGTCGGTCGCCGCGTCCGTCGGGCCCGGCCCGGATCCGCCTCCGCAGGCCGCGAGGGCGCACGCGATCACCGTGGTTGCGATGCTGCGGAAACCCGTCTTCATGGCCGCCTCTCCCTGAAAGCCATTGAAGTGTACCGGATTCAACGAGGAGTTGTCATCACGTTTTCCAGCGTGGGTCCGGCCGGGCCGGAACCAGGAAGCCCGCCGAGACCCCGCGTACAGGCCTCGATGTCGATCCCCGGCCTCACCTCCCCGAGGGCGCGGCACGCGCGGGCCGGGTCTCCCGGGCCCGAACGCATCCCCTCGACGAGGACCCGCGCCTCGTCCTCGTGCCGGCCGGCGTCATGCAGAAGGTCGGCCAGGGTGACCCGGAAGTCCCACCGCCACGGCGCGACCTCGACCGCGCGCTGCATGGCCCCGAGCGCCTTCGCGGTCTCGCCGGCCGGGACCAGGGCACCGGCCAGATTCATCAGGGAAAGCGCGCTCCGGGGGTGCGTGGCCACCGCGTCGGACCACAGGGTCAGGTCGTCGCGCCACACGCGGTCGCGCTCGATCGTCATGCCCAGGAGGACCACGACATCCAGCGACGCCAGGACCCGAGTCGCCACGGGCCGGAGGCGGGCCGCGCGGGCCAGGGCCGGGGCCAGGGCCACGCACGCGCCGGCCGAGGCGAGGTAGGTCAGGCGCTCCGCCATGGGGACCATCAGGGGAATGATGTGGGTCGCGGGGAGCATGAAGACGAGGAACCACGTCAGGCCCAGGCCCGCTCCAATGGCCGGAGGCCCGCGGCGGGACAGGAGGCGCACGGTCAGGGCGACCAGGGCCGGCAGCGCGACCAGGCCCGCGAGCGTCCAGGGCTCCAGGGGGCCGGACGCGGTCGGGATGGATTCCCACGTGTAATCCGGGGACAGGGGATACGGGACGACGGTCAACCACAGGTAGCGCGCCCCGATGCCCAGGAGGGTCCAGAAGGCGGCCCCGCCGTCCACGGAATCGAAATAGGGACTCCAGGCCGGGGTCAGGGCCGCGCCGAGCACCGCGGCGCGCGCGGCCCCGGCCACCGCGAGCGGCGCCAGGAACGCCGGGACCGCGCCCAGGAGGGCGCGCCGTCTTTCCTGGAGGTTGCCCCAAAGCGGGCGGTCCACAGGCCCGTCCCGGTCCAGCAGCACCCACGCCGCGGCGAAGAGCGGGAGGGGGCCGGCGGACTCCTTGGCAAGCAGTCCGAGGAGGGTCAGGAGGCCTGTCCCGGCCAGGGCGAACAGGCGTCCCGCGAGGACCCAACGCCGCCAGGACAGGAACGCGGCCACGGACGCCGTCGCGGCCAGGAGGTCCGCCCGCCCGACCACCGGGCTCACCGCGTCCGTATGGACCGTGTGGACGGCGAAGACCAGGGCCGCGACGAGCGAGGCCCCGGGACCCGCGCGGCCGAGGACCCGGACCAGGTAAAACACGAGGACCGTCATGACCGCGTGCAGGAGCACATTGACCAGATGAAAGGCCCACGGCACGGGACCGTGGACCTGCCACTGGACGGCGAAGGTCCACACGGTCAGGGGACGATAGACCACGCCCCGGTACGCGTTCGTGAAGGCATCGAAGGCCCGTCCCGGCGTGGTGACGACCGGGTCCTGCTCGAGCACCGCGTGGTCGTCCGCCACGAACCCGTTGAACGGCGACCCCGAATAGGCGACCAGGCACGCGGCCACCAGGACGAGGCTCGCCGCGCGAGGCCTTTCGAGCGCCCGTGCGATCCTCGCGAGGTCCATCCCCCGATCCGTCCGGGTCCTGGAGGGGAAGGTAGGACGACCCGGAGGGCCGGGTCAACCGGTTCGGAAGGTCCCCAACGCGGTACTGGCAGTGTCAGTGACAGGGGACAGGGACAGGGGACAGGGACAGGGGACAGTGTCAGTGTCAGCGCCAGCGCCAGGTCCACGTTGGACGCGGTGATCGGAGCATGACGACAAACCCACGTGCACCGCGACACCGGACCCCGGATGCCGGATCCCGGAAACAGGTTCAGTGGACAGATTCAGGGACAATGTCAGTGCCAGTGCCAGGTCCACGTCTCGGCACGGCGTCACCCATCCCGGCCCCTCTCGGGCGTCATCCCGGCGGCGGCCTGGATCAACGCCCGGTCGAGTAGGTCGTCCACGCCATGGCGCACGGCCCAGGCACGGACATAGTCCATCTCCATGATCGGCCTGCTGACGCGGAGCAGTCCCAGCACATCCCGCCACTGCTGATCCGAGACCTCGCCGCCCATCCGGTACCAGCGCAGTTTCCACAGAAGGATGTCCTCGGGGCTCGACGTGGACAGGCACACGCCGGACGCGAACTCGATCTCGGCCTTCCGGGAGAACTCGGACCGGTCGTATTCGTCCCGACCGCGGATGAAGAGGTCGATCTTCATGAAAGACGGCAGGAAGAAGATGTTGACGGACCGGCCCATCCGGATGGCGTTGCAAAGGGCGACCTCGTCCACCGCGAAGTCGGGGCCGAGCGCCTCGACGAATCGAGGGACATCCGCTTCCGTCATCCGCACCGCGAAGTCCACGTCGCGCGTGGAACGCGGCTCGCCATGGGCGCTGCTCGCCATGCTGCCGCCCACCATGTATTCGACGCCGGCTCGTTTGAGGGCGTCCGCGACCCGGATCACAACGGACAGGGTTTCGTCGGGACGGTTCACCTCGCGTCCTCCGGGAGGTCGCCCAGGACGCCCCCCACGGTCTCCCGGCCATACAGCCTGACGGCGAGCCGCACTCGAAGTTCACCGGCCTCGATGCCGGGATGCGCTCGACGGATGGACGCCTCCGCGACTTCGCGAACCATGCGGTTCTGGGCGAAGAGGATCGCCAGACGCCCGGTCGGAGAGAGCGCGGCGAGTCGGACGTAGTAGAACCGCCGCGCCTCGGGCGGCGTGTCGAGCATCTCTCCGACTTCCGGCGGCATCGCGTGGGCCTCCGATCCGCGATTGATCATGCGCGAACCGGGGGACGACAAGCAAGCCCTCGCTTTCCATTTGGTCTCTGAAAGTCATCAGACATCGGATTCGCCTCCTGTCGTTCTCCTGTGGACGCGAACGCGAAGCGTCGGCGTAGCCAACCCCGCTCGCGCCACGTCGCGACCGATCTCCGAGACAGCCAGGGACTGCCAGGCGATGTCGTGACAGAGGCAGGGTCAGGGAACAGGTTCAGGAACAGTGTCAGTGTCAGGGCCGCGTTGGACGCGGGGGACGGGGTGTGACGACAAACCCACGTCCACCGCGACCCCGGATCCCGCACCCCGGATCCCGGACCCCGGACCCCGGATCCTGCGGCCCACGCCCGCGGGTCGGTGCATCGAGGGACCCGGTTTTCCGTTTGACGCCGATCATCCCGGCGTCTAGACTTCGCCCCCGGAACGTCGCGCGGGACTCTCTCGATGGACGGGAACGGTGATGCTGCGCCCCTGGACCCTTTCCCGTCCGTTCTTCCGCGGGCGGGCCCCCTTCACCGCCGCTGACCTCCCGGTCGCGCTGGCCGTGTTCGCGCTCCTCGTGGCGCTTGTCCACCTCGGCCGAAGCATGACCGCCCCGGTCGCCCACGAGGCGATCGAGATCCGCCTCGACCTCGCGCACCTCCCCTACTACGCCTTCCGGTCCGTCGCGCGGATGTTCATCGCCTTCTCGTGGACCCTGGTCTTCACCTTCACCTATGGCTCCCTCGCCGCCCACAGCCCCCGGGCGGAACGGATCCTCATGCCGCTCCTGGACATCCTCCAGTCCGTGCCGGTCCTGGGGTTCCTTTCCGTCACCTTGACCGGCTTCATGGCCCTGTTCCCCGGGTCGCTGCTCGGGATGGAACTCGCGTCCATCTTCGCCATCTTCACGAGCCAGGCGTGGAACATGGCCTACTCGTTCTTCCAGTCGGTGCGGGCCATCCCCCGCGACCTCCACGAGGCCGTCCTGGTCATGCGGCTCACGCCGTTTCAGCGCTTCGCGCGCGTCGAGGTCCCGTTCGCGATGAACGGTCTCGTCTGGAATGCGATGGTCTCGTTCGGGGGCGGGTGGTTCTTCCTGGCGGCGAGCGAGGCCATCACCGTCCTGGGCCGCGACATCCGCCTTCCGGGGATCGGGTCGTACCTCGCGACCGCGGTCGAGGCCGGCGACTTCTGGCACATCGCCGTGGCCATCGTGACGATGCTCGTGGTGATCGTCCTGCTGGACCTCCTGTTCTTCCGCCCGCTCCTGGCGTGGGCGCGAAAGTTCGGCCCCGCCGGCGCCCTCGACGAGGAGATGGAATCCGCCGTCCTGACCGCCATCGAGCGGTCGCGGATCGTCGAGGTCCTCCGCGAACGTGTGATCCGCCCGGCCGCGTCCTTTTTCGTGAACAACCTCCCGGTCATCGCACAGCGCGCGCGCGTGGGGTCCTCGCGGGGCCGCTGGAGGGGGGTCGCGGGATGGGCGCTCGCGGCGTGCGCAGGCTTTTTCGTCCTGCGATGGGTGTTCGCCGGCGCCGTGGACCTGGCGGGCCGGGTCACTTCCGAGCAGGCGCTCGGCTACCTGGTGGACGGCGTGTTCACCCTGCTGCGCGTCTTCGCGTGCGTGGCCCTGGCGTCCCTGGTCTGGGTGCCCGTCGGGACCGCGATCGGCTTGAGGCCGGCCCTGGCCCGGCGCCTCCGGCCCATCATCCAGTTGGGGGCCGCGTTCCCGGCCAACCTCGTCTATCCGATGCTGACGTGGCTCTTCATCCGGTACGACGTGCACCTCGGCATCGGGAGCGTGTTCCTGATGGTCATCGGGTCGCAGTGGTACATCCTGTTCAACGTGGTCGTGGGAGCGCTTTCCATCCCGGAAGACCTGCGGGAGGTCGGTCGCGTCATGCGATTGACACGCCGGCAGCGGTTCCGCCATATCGTCCTGCCCGTGGTCCTGCCCTACTGGGTCACCGGCGCGATCACCGCGGCGGGCGGGGCATGGAACGCCTCCATCGTGGCCGAAGTCGCCACCCTGGGCGATCAGACCCTGACGTGCCGCGGCCTCGGCGCGGCCATGACCAGGGCCACCCACGACGGGGACTGGACGGGGATCGTCCTGACCATCGTGATCATGAGCGCCTTCGTGGTCGCGACCAACCGTCTGCTGTGGAGGCGGCTTTACGTCTATGCCGAGGAGCACCTGAGGCTGGAGACGTGACATGAGCGAATCCGCAGCGCGCGACGGCGTCATCGCGGAGATCCGGGACGTGTCCCGGCACTTCGAGGGCGGGAGGCCGTCCCAGCCCATCGTGGTGCTCGACCGCGTGAACCTCGCGATCCGGCCCCGCGAGATCGTGGCCCTCCTCGGGCCCTCGGGGTCCGGCAAGACCACGCTCGTGCGCATCCTGTGCGGGCTCATTCCCCCGTCGGAAGGAACGGTCCTCTACCACGGCGAGCCCCTCCGCGGCATCAATCCCGGCGTGGCGGTCGTGTTCCAGTCCTTCGCCCTGTTCCCCTGGCTGACCGCCGTCGAGAACGTCGAGATGGGGCTGCTCGCCCACGGCACGGACCGGCGCCGCGCCCGCGAGAAGGCCGTGGCCGTGATGGACCTGATCGGCCTCGACGGGTTCGAGGAGGCCATGCCCCGCGAGTTGTCCGGCGGGATGAAGCAGCGCGTGGGGTTCGCGCGCGCCCTGGTCCTGGAGCCGGAGATCCTGTGCATGGACGAGCCCTTCTCGGGCCTCGACGTCCTGAGCGCCGAGAACCTGCGCGGCGAGTTCATGGACCTGTGGGTCGATCGCAAGATGCCGACGCAGGCCGTGCTTCTGGTGACGCACAACATCGAGGAGGCCGTGTTCATGGCGGACCGGGTGGTGGTCCTGTGGCACAACCCCGGTCGCGTGGCCGCCGAGATGACCGTGGAGTTGTCGCACCCCCGGGACCGCAAGTCCCCCGCCTTCAAGCGCGTCGTGGACCGGATCTACACCACGCTCGCCCGCCAGGCCGAGATGGAGACCTCCGGCCGCATCCGCCCCCTGACCCTCCGCAAGTTCCAGATGCTCCCGCGCGCGCACGTCGGTGCGCTGTCCGGCCTCCTGGAACTGGTCGAGGAGCGGGGCGGGCGCGAGGACATCTACGAACTGGAGGACGAACTGAACCTCGAGGCGGACGACCTCCTGCCCCTGGCCGAGGCCGCGAGCATCCTCGGGTTCGCGCGGATCGAGGAGGGCGACATCGTCCTGACGGACCTGGGCCGCCGCTTCGTCACGAGCGACATCCTCGAGAGCAAGGAGGTCTTCCGGGAGGCGGTCGTCCAGAACGTCATGCTGGTGAACCAGATCCTCCACGCGGTCCGGAGCGCGCACCGCCGCAGCATGAACGAGGAGTTCTTCATCGAGTTCCTCCAGCACCACTTCACCGAGGAGGAGGCCTGGCGGCAGCTCGAGACCGCGGTGGACTGGGGTCGCTACGCCGAGCTGTTCGCCTACGACGAGGAGGCCGGCGTCCTGTACCTCGAGGAGGAGGCCGCGGCCGACCCGGCATCGAGCGAGGGCGTGTCCGAGTGACGCGGGCACTTCCCTGCGAGGTCCAGTGTCAGATCCCGAGCGCCGCGAGGAACTCCGGGTGTGGGCGGGCGATGACCTCGGTGGACAGGAGCCGCTCCGAGCCCTCCAGGGCATCCGACGCGGCCTTGACCGAGGCCTCGACGTCGTACAGTTCGCCCGCGAACGCGTAGTAGCACTTGCCCCCGATCCCGGCGGACAGGTGCAGGACCGCGAGCAACACCGGGGCCGCCTTGAGCGCCGCGTCCGCCGAGCGCAGGCCCGAGCACGCGGTTGCGGTCTCGACCAGGCCCAGCGCGCCCTCGGGCCGTGCGGGGACCACCCCGAAGACCGCGGGTTCCAGTTGCGGGTGCGCGAACGGCAGCAGGAAGCGGTCAATCAACTGGTCCCCGGCCCTCGCCTCCGCCTCGGCCAGGGATTCCTCGACCTCCGCGACCCCCCCGTCCAGCAGGATCAGGAACTTGCCGGGCGTGACGGGGGTCGCCAGGACCACGCGGACCTGCGCCTTCTTGACCAGGGCGTCCACGCACACGAGCCCGCGCGGGATGCCCGACACCTCGACCCCCGCGAACGCCTCCTGCGACCCGAGCGGCAGCGATGACGGCGAGAACTGGGGTCGAGTGAGGCTCACGCGTCGCCTTTCACCCCGTCACACGATCCGGAAGTAGTCCTTCAACGTGCAACGCCGCTCCCTCGTGAAGTTCAGGGCCGTGGTCAGACCCTCGCCCGTGGGGCTCGCGATCGTCCACGACGTGTAGCCCTCCCCGTTCAGGCCGAGCCCCGCCGTCGAGGGGGCGTTCTTCACGAAGATCGAGGAGTTCGCGGCGCGCGCGAACCGGTGCAGGTGCTCGATGTTCAGCGAGTGCATGACCGCGGTGTGCCGGAACCCGTGCTCCACGCGCACCGCGGCCGCGATCCCCTCCTCCACGTTGCGCACGCGCACCATCGGGATCACGGGCAGCAGCTGCTCCACCTGGACCAGGGGGTGGGACTCGTCCACCTCGCAGAACGCGAGGCGAACCTCGTCGGGCACGTCCACCCCGACCTCCCGCAGGATCACACGGACATTCTTGCCGACGAATTTCTTGTTCGGATGGTCCCCGTCAATCACGACCTGGGTGACCTTGGGCACCAGCGCGTCCCGGATGAAGTAGGCCCCCGCCCGCACGAGTTCCTGGCGCAGCCGGTCCGCCACGGCCTCGACCGCGATGACCTCCTTCTCGACGATGCAGACGATGTTGTTGTCGAGGCTCGCGCCCGCGATGATGTCCCGCGCGGCCTGATCGATCTTCGCCGTCTCGTCCACCACCACCGGGGGGTTCCCCGGCCCCGCGGCGATGCACTTCTTGCCCGTGCTCATCGCGGCCTTGACCACGGCCGGCCCCCCCGTGACCACCACGAGGTTCACCCCCGGGTGGTTCATGAGTTCCCCGGCCGACTGAATGGTGGGCTCGGGCACGCAGCACAGCAGGTTGTCCGGGGCCCCGGCCTCGACCATGGCCCGGTTCAACATGCGCACGTAGTGAACCGTGGTCCGCTTCGCGGAAGGATGGGCGTTCAGGACGACCCCGTTCCCGCCGGCGATCATCCCGATGGCGTTGTTGATCACGGTCTCGGTCGCGTTGGTGCACGGGGTGATCGAGCACAGGACCCCGTAAGGGGCGCGCTCGATCAGGGTCAGGCCGTGGTCCCCGGTGAAGGCCCGAGGCACGAGGATCTCGACGCCCGGCGTCTTCTCGGCGGCCAGGCGGTTCTTGACGACCTTGTCCGCGACCCGGCCGAGGCCCGTCTCCTCCACCGCCATGCGGGCGAGGTCTTCCAGGTGGGCGAGCGTCACGTCCCGCATGGCCCGGATCGCCCTGTCCCGGACCTCCAGCGGCAGGGACACGAGCCGCTCGTGGGCCGCCCGAGCCGCGTTCACCGCCGAGTCCACGTCCGGAAAGACGCCTTCCCGGCCGGTCTCGTGCAGCGAACGAACCACGGCGGGCGCCCCGGCCGGCGCCGGCCCGGCGCCCGTACCCAGCACGTTCTCGCGGCGGAGCCGGTCCATCACCTGCTCGACGATCGCCGCGATTTTCTGTTCGTCGAGTGTCATCGCCCTCCCGAGCGGGGGTCCGTCACTCCTTCACGTACCGCTGGACGCCCCCGACCTCGACCTCGTCCACGATGGCCATGATCGTGGCGTCCACGGGCCGCTCGTGGGTGAATGCGGTCTGCCGCGCGGACGAGCCGCTCGCGTACAGCACGACCTCGCCCACGCCCGCGCCCACCGAGTCCGCGGCCACGACCATCTTCCCGGTCTCGCGCATCTCGTGGTCCAGTTCGCGCACGATCAGGAAGCGCAGGCCCACGATCTTGTCGTCCTTGCGGGTGGAGACCACGGTCCCCACGACCCGGCCCATCAGCATCGCGACCTCCTTGCCGGGGGCGCGCCGGCCCCGGGCGCCACTCCCGGACGACTCCGGCGCCCGCCCCGCGAGACGCGGACCACCCGCACCCGATGGACGGCGACACCCGGTCGCCCCGGGGTGCGCCGCCCCGGCGGACCGGCCCGTCACTCGCTCCGGCCGCCCTTGCGCGCGCCCTGCCGACCCAGGGGCAGGACCTCGTCAATGTTGACGTGCGGCCGCGGGATCACGTGGACGGACACCAGTTCCCCCACGCGCTCGGCCTGGCGGGCCCCGGCCTCGGTCGCGGCCTTGACTGCGGCCACGTCCCCGCGCACGATGGCCGTGACGTACCCGCCGCCGATCTTCTCGAAGCCGACCAGTTCCACCTTGGCCGCCTTCACCATGGCGTCGGCCGCCTCGACCATCCCGACGAAGCCCTTGGTCTCGATCATCCCCAGAGCGTCTGCCATGCGACCACCTCCACGATTCGCTCACCCCGCGCCGCCGGTCACACGCCGGTCAGCGCCTCCAACACCCCGACCGCGGCCTCGGCCGCGGAATCGATCTCCGCCTCCGTCCCGGACAGCCACAACCGCCCGAAGGAACCGTACGGGCGGACATTCACCAGGTAGATGTGCGCGGCCTTCTCGGCCTCGTTCGCCGCGAAGGCGACGTATCCGGCGGGTTCCGTCTCCAGGATGAACAGGCTCTGACCCGGAAGGATCATCATGCCCGCGGAATTCCGGTTGATGATCTGGGCCTGGTAGGGCTCGATGGCGCGGATGATCTGATTCGACACGATCTTGGGCTTCATCCGCTCCTCTTCCTTCAGGCCCAGGTAGCGCAGGATGTGCTCCCCGGCCTTCAGGACCTCGCCCTTGTCGTGGTCGTGGACCTCGAGGAGCCCGTAGGCCCGCTCGACCACCTGGACCGCGGGGACGACCGTGGTGGCCTTCAGGGCGACGTCCGTCACGCGGTTGATGGCGATGCCGGGCGCGATCTCGACGAACAGGGACGCCATCTCGGGGATCGGGAGGAACCCGCGCGCCGTCTTGCCGATGAAGGAGGCGAGTTGGGGCTGGAGGCTGTCCAGGAACACGTAGGTCCGCAGGCTCGTCATCGGCAACGCCCTCCGTCCGTCCCGCCCGGTCCCCCCGGGATGGCGCGGAGGATAGCACGGCGGCGAAGGGGGTGACAACGGCTTCGAGAGGGCCACGATTCGCTACCAAATTTCGCAATACCTTGAAGTCACTTCAAGACGGCCACCGCGACACCGGGTGCCGGACCCCGAACCCCGGAACTCGGTGACAGGTTCAGTGGACAGGTTCAGTGTCAGTGTCAGGGCCGCGTTGGTCGCGATGAGCGGCGTATGACGACGAAGCCACGTCCACCGCGACCCCCCGGACCCCGGATCCCGGACCCCGGATCCCGGACGCCGGACCCCGAACCCCGGAACTCGGTGACAGGTTCAGTGGACAGGTTCAGTGTCAGTGTCAGGGCCGCGTTGGTCGCGATGAGCGGCGTATGACGACGAAGCCACGTCCACCGCGACCCCCCGGACCCCGGATCCCGGACCCCGGATCCCGGACGCCGGACCCCGAACCCCGGA
>DYKK01000418.1 GCA_020722625.1 Anaeromyxobacter dehalogenans | reverse complement strand
TGGGGAGGCTGTGCCTGTGGCACAGCCGATAGATGGGGGGGCGGCAAGTCGCGGCCCCAGCATCGCTGGGGTTGGTCGTCACGCGACGCGCCGTTCACCCCGGACGCTCCTGGAGGCGCGATTTGCAATCGCGCCGGCTGCGCGGCCTCCGAGCCGCGCCGTCCTTGCGTTCCGGGACTCGCCGTAGCAAGATTCCGTTGACATGACGCCGGATCGGACCAGACCCGACCCCCCGCGCGAGCCACCGGACCTCCCCCGGTTGATGGCCCGCCTCGCCCTCATCCGGGCCGAGGTCGAGCGCGAGGACCGGCCGCCCCGGCTCCCCGTGAACCTCGTGAGGATGCTCCTCGTGCTCCTGGCGCTCGTCCTCGTGCCCCTGCTGCTGGCCGGGCCCTGCGGGGGGTTCACGGGAAACGGCGGAAATTCGGGCCAGGAGACGGAGGTGGAGCGACGCGGAACGCCGGTCACGCCTCGTCCGGGTCAATGATCAGGACCCCGCGCCCGGACGCGCCGTCCTTTCCCTCCGGTTCGGGGACCGGGGTCGGCCCGTCGAGTTCGGGCACCTCGAGGCGCGGTCGTTCCTGTTCCCGGCGGCGGCGTTCCTCCTCCTCGCGCACCTTTTCGATGATGAAGACGTCGAACATGGCCGCCATCCCGCCACGTCCCTCAATCCCAATATAGGCATTCGGCCCGCGTCTTGCAAATCCTTACGGAACCGAGAATCGGACGCCCATTCCCGCGATACCTTGAAATCGCTTCAAAGGATCCAGCTTTCTGTTCACCACCCTGGAGCGGCGACCACCGGTCGCCGACTGCGTCAAACGTCGAGCATGCTTGCGCCGGCGATTCTCCGACAAAGGTTGATGGCGGATCAGGGGAACCCCAACGAGGAATCCCGCCGTTCCTGGTATGATCGTTGCGTCGTTTCCGGCGGCCGGCGAGCGGGGCGGGATGGTGACGACGCGACACGGGACAAGGGCCTGCTGGTCCGGGGCTTGCGCGGTCGTTGTGCTGCTCGCGACCTCCGCGGCGGCCCAGGTCCCGGAGGCGGTCCTCCTGATGGACGGGGAGGCCGCGCGAAGCGCGTCGGGCCGGGTCGCCGAGGTCGTCCGGGCCCAGATGATGCGCATCCACCGGGTCGTCCCCGGCCCGGACGCGATGGACCTGGCCCGCCGGGAGCCGGCGTGCGAGGGGGGGAGCGGCCTGAAGTCCCTGATCGAGCGGCTGCGCGCGGGATCGGACCTCTTCTTCGAGCGGACCGACCTGGACGGGGCGGCCCGGATTCTGGGGGAGGCCGTGGCCCCGTTCTTCGAGCACCCCTGCATGGCCCGGGGCGACGAGGCGTCGCTCCGGGAGGTGTGCGCCGGCGCGGCCCTCCTCGTCCGTCTGCACCTGCTGCGCGGGCGGTCCCGCGAGGCGGAGGACATCGCCCGCCGAGTCGCCCGCGTGTTCTCCGCGGAGATGGTCGAGGGGACCCACGAGCCCCCGGAGGTCCTCGCGCTCGTCGCGGCCGTCCGCGGGGAAGGCCGCGAGGTCGAGGTCGCGGTGACCCCGGCCGGCCGGGCGGCCGGGGCGAGGCTCCTGGTCAACGGACTGCCGGTGGGCGGAGACGCCCCGTGGCGGGTCCGCCTGACCCCGGGAGGGCGCGATGAACTGGCCGTCCTGACCGCGCCGGGGACCGCGTACGCCTGGGAGGGGGTCGCCGCAGGCCGGGGCATCCGACTGGACCTCGATCTGGCCGACCGGGTGGTCCCGGGTCCGAAGGACTCCCTGCGACTCGCCGAGGGGGTGGATCCCGGGGCGGACGGGACCGCCACGGCCCGCCGCCTCGCCGAGGTCACGGGCCGGACGGTCCTGTTCGCGCGGGCCGGACCCGATGGGTGGGTCCGCGTGGAGGACGTGGCCCCCGGGCGGGACGCGACGCGCGAGTTGCTGCGCCTGAAGCCCGGACCCGAGCCCCGGTCCGGGATCGAGGTGGTGGTGGAGCCGGGGGGACCCCTCCTGTCTCGTCCGGCCTGGCCCTGGCCGTACGTGGCCGCGGGCGCGGCCGCGGGTCTTCTGGGGGCCGGGGTCTCTCTGAACCTGGCCGCGAATCGGGACGCGGACGCGGTCAACCGGGGGGCCGCGAACCGGGTCGGGGACTACCGGACGCACCGGAACTGGGCCATCGCGTGCTACGCCCTGGCGGGGGCGTCCGGCGCGGCCGCGGTCCTGCTCGCCTTCCTGAAGCCCGAGCCCCGGGACCGCTTCGTCGTGTTCGGCACGCCTGC
>DYKK01000417.1 GCA_020722625.1 Anaeromyxobacter dehalogenans | reverse complement strand
CGGCGGGAAGGCCCGGTCCGCGAGCGCGTCCGCGCCCGCCCGCGCCTCGGCCGCCCTCTCCTTGAGGCCGCACGCGGCATAGTGCCGTGCCGCCTCGTCGTAGGAGGTCCACGCCTCCTCGAGCCGCCCCGATCCCTCGTGGACGCGGCCCACGGCCAGGCACCCCGCGGCCAGGTCCCTCCGGTCGGCCGCGCCCTCGACGAAGGCCAGGACCTCGTCCCAGCGCGCCTCGAGCCCGGCCGGGTCCAGGGATTCCAGCTCCTGCAACCGCATCGAAACCTCCGGACAGGGGAGCGTGCCGATCTTCGGAGGCTGGATACCATCGGGGGGGCGCGGCGTCAACCCGCCCGGGGGCGCCGGATTGACAACCCGATCATACTGGATATTCAGGGTCTCGACCGCCCGGACGGGCCCGGACCTCGTCGATCGCCTCGCGCGGGCGCGGTGGTCGAGGGCCTGGAGGGGAGGAAGGCGCTTTCGGCCCGCGGTCCCGGACGCCGGCCCGGATGCACGCCCCCCCCGCGCCTCTGGCCACCGCCCACGGAGGACAGCCATGACCTCGCGCTTCGCACCTTCCGTCCCGGGGCCCGGCCGTCAGGCCCCCCCCCTCGTCCGGCCGCCGGGTCCGATGGGCCCTCCTGGCGCTCCCCGGTCTCCTGGCCGCGCTCCCCGCGAGGGCCGAGGGGGGGACGCCGGTCCTGACGCTGGCCGAGGCCCTGTCCCGCGCCATGGGCCAGAACCCGGACCTGGCCGTCGCACGCGAGGGCCTGGTCGCGGCCGGACACCGCGTCCTCGAGACCCGTGCCGGCTACCTCCCCCAGGCCGTGATCGGGCTGTCCTACAAGCGCGGCACGATGAACAGCGCCATGCCCCCCTACCTGGAGGAGGCGTCGGACGGCGGCCAGTCCTCGTCGTTCCGGAGCATCATGTCGCGCCAGACCCTGACCTCCTACGACAACCTCGGGGCAACGCTGAACGTCTCCCAGCTCGTCTGGGACTTCGGCCGGACCGGCGGCGCCTACGACTCGGCCAAGGCGCTCAGGGGCGCCTCCTCGGCCGACCTGCGCGCGGCGCGGGAGGCGGTCCACCTCGGTGTGACGCAGGCCTACTTCGGGGTCCTGGCCTCCCAGGAGATGGTCGCGGCGGCCGAGGAGGTGCGGCGCCAGATGGCGCACCACCTGGAGGTCGCGCAGGCGCAGGTCGAGGCCGGGGTGCGGTAGCGGATCGACGTGGCCCGCGCCCGGTCGGACCTCGCCGCGGCCGAGCTCGAACGGGTGCGGGCGCGGTCTGCCCTGGAGGCGGCCATGGGGGTCACGGGTCTCGGCGCGTATTCGGTCGAGCGACCGGGGCCCGCGAGGACCCCGGAGGCCGGGGACCTCGAGGAGGCGGTGCGGAAGGCCCTGGCCCGCCGCCCGGAGCGCGCGGCCCTGTAGGAGAAGGCCCGGGCGTCCGAGGCGACGCTCACCGGGGCGAGGTCCGCGTACTACCCGGCGATCTCGGCGGCCGGCAGCCTGACCTACACGGGCTACCGGTTCGACGACATGGTCTACAACTGGTCGGTGGGCGCGTTCCTGACGTGGAACGCGTTCTCGGGCCTGCACACGCAGAACGCCGTCCGGGAGGCGGAGGCGAACCTGCGCGCCTCGAAGGCGGCGATCCGCTCGCTGGACATCGCCATCCGCAGCGAGGTGGAGGCCGAGTGGCTCGCCTGGAAGGAGGCCGAGGCGCGGCGGAGATGTTTTTTTCGTGCCGGGCGACCCGGACAACTTGAAGATCACCACCCCCGCCGACTCAAGACGGCTACGCGTCGGCTTTGCGGGGGGTGGCCGAGGTCGTTCGCCTGGGCTTCGCGCGGGGCTTGGTGGTCGATCTGCGCTTCGGAGATGGCGCCTTGGGCGGCTCCACACCCGGTTCGAGGTCCAGATCCTCCAGGCGCACGCCGTTGCCCGCCCGAAGACTGGCGCGAGCAGAATCAACCCGCTGCAGGAATCGCGGGTCGTGCTCCAGCCTGTAGTCGAACCAGTCGTTCTCGTTGGCGAAGCCCATGAGAACGCCTGCCGGCCGACCATGACGCGTGATCACGATGGCCTCTTTCTCGGCAGCCCGAAGGTACCGGGAGAGGTCGTCCTTCACTCAGCCGCGCGCAGAAGGTCGCCCTTGCTGATGTGGCGTTCCATCAGCGTCGCCACGAGGTCGTCCCCTTCTTGCCGACGGAGGAGAACGGCGGTCTTGGTGAGCCAATCGGCCCATGCCGGGTAGCCAGACGGCACCGACAGTC
>DYKK01000416.1 GCA_020722625.1 Anaeromyxobacter dehalogenans | reverse complement strand
TCGCGGCCCCAGGGTGGTGAAATGAAACGAGGCAGGTCTCACGCATATTCAAAGAATTGCGCAAATTGACGGCGGATCGGGGGCGAGGCGTTCCACGGCGACGGTGATCGAAGCAAGCACATGGTATCCTTCAGACCCTGGAAACTCGCCCCGGGGGGGAGCGTCCCGGGCCCGGTCCATCCGGCGGGAACCATCCGGGACGGGGCGGTGGAGGGGAAATCGAGGCCCCCGGCGACGAGGCGGTCGCAAGGACCTGCCACCTCAACGGGCGGCACAACATCGCGGGCATCGAGCCATCCGAGCCCGCGGACAGTGAGTCGTTGCGACGGAAGCGGTGAGGGACGTGGACCGAACGGTGATCCGCGTGGACCTGCCTGCGAGGGACCCTGCATTCACCGGGGCCCGGAAGGTGGTGCGCGTGCTCCGGGAGCGGGGGCACGAGGCGTATGTCGTGGGCGGGGCGGTGCGGGACCTCGTGATGGGGATCCGGCCGCGCGAGTATGACATCGCCACGTCCGCGAGGCCCGAGGAGGTCCAGGCCTCGTTCCGGCATACGATCCCGGTCGGCGTCCAGTTCGGCGTGGTGCGGGTGCGGCTTTGGGGGCGCGAGTACGAGGTCGCCACGTACCGGGTGGACCTGGGGTACACGGATGGGCGCAGGCCGGACGGGGTACGGTTCACGGACCTGCGCGAGGACGTGCTCCGGCGCGACTTCACGATGAACGGGCTCGTCCTGGACCCCGAGTCGGGCGAGGTCACGGACTTCGTGGGGGGGTGCGCGGACATCCGGGCGGGCGTGATCCGGGCGATCGGCGAGGCCGCGGAGCGCTTCGCGGAGGACCGGCTGCGGCCCCTGCGCGCCGTGCGGTTCGCGGCGCAGACGGGTTTCCGGATCGAGGACGCGACCTGGGCCGCGGTGCGCGAGGCGGCCGGCGAGGTCCGGCGCGTCAGCATGGAACGCGTGCGTGACGAGGTGGACAAGATGCTTCGGACCGCGAGGCCGGGCCTGGGCCTGCGCCTGGCGCACGAGTCGGGCCTCCTGCGGGCCGCGCTTCCGGCGCTCGCGGAGGCGATGGGGGGGGACGCGGAGGTCCCGGCCCGGGCCCTGGACCGGCTGGCCGGGCGCGAGGGCGAGGTCCTGTGGGCCGCGCTCGCGTGGCCGCTGGGGCCGGAAGGGGCGGGGCGACTCGGGCGGGCCCTGCGCCACAGCCGGCGGATGGTCGAGGCGATGCGGGGCGTGGTCCAGGCGGGCCGGGCGATCCGGGCCCTGCCGGACCCGGACGTGGCGGTCGAGAAACGACTCCTGCGGTCGCCCCATGCGGCGGAAGCCGTGGGGGTCCTGG
Organism: Anaeromyxobacter dehalogenans; assembly: GCA_020722625.1. Classification (GTDB taxonomy): domain Bacteria; phylum Myxococcota_A; class UBA9042; order DTJE01; family DTJE01; genus DYKK01. The sequence goes on along the minus strand of DYKK01000416.1, from coordinate 936 downwards.
AGGCGTGGCTCGCCGAGACGGGCGAGGACGCGGAGTGCGTGCGTCACGCGCGCGATCGACTGGCGGCGTGGACGCGGGAGGACCTCTTCCCGCCGCGCCTGCTGAATGGAAGCGAGGTGATCGAGGTCGGGATCCCTGCGGGACCCCGCGTGGGCGAGGCCCTGCGCGCCGTCGAGGACGCGCAGTTGCGGGGCGAGGTCCGCACGCGGGACGACGCGATCCGGTGGCTCCGGGGGTTTGCGGGCGGGGCGACCGGATAGGCGAGTCGCGGCGTCACGGAGCCGGGGTATGAGGTACGCCATTGTCATCGAGAATGCCGGAGACAACTTCTCCGCGTACGTGCCCGACCTCCCGGGATGCGTTGCCGCTGGGGACACCCTGGAGGAGACGGAGCGCCTGATCCGGGAGGCCATCGAACTTCACGTCGCCGGACTCCGTGAAGACGGACTGCCTGTCCCCGAGCCCACCAGCCACGTCGACGACGTGGAGGTCTCCGCGTAGCCGGCCAGACGCCCGCGCCTGTGGCTTCTCAAAATCCATCCTCGTCGAGATCTGGGGTGGACCCCATCGTTCGGACAGCGACAGGGTCGATCTAGGCGAGACCTCCGCGTCACCCCGTATCCCCCGCGCATGGCCCGGTCCAGAGCCGGTGTCCGCTGGCGGCGGGCTGTCGAAAGTGTAGGAAACCCGAAGGGTTTTCTACGTTCCTGTCGGCAAGCCGCAGGCTTGTCGCCGGGAACGTTACGTTCGACAGCATTTCGGGGCCGTCCATCTTCACGCACTCCCCCCGAGGAAGACCTCCTTCGGCGTCCGGTCGTCGAGCGCCTGATGGGGCCGCTCCTCGTTGAAGAACCTCCTGCAAGACCCGATCCCGGTCTCTTGCCTCCGCGACTGTCGAGTACGCCTTCAGGGACACCTCCTCGTACTTCAGACTGC
>DYKK01000415.1 GCA_020722625.1 Anaeromyxobacter dehalogenans | reverse complement strand
CACGGCGGCGGGGGCGGCGGGGGCCCGACCATCGGGGTCGCCTGCGCGGCCGGGGCCGGCGTCACGCTGGACCAGACCTCGTTCCAGTTGGGCCAGCCGGGACCCGGCGGGTGGTCCCAGGGGAACCCGGGGGCCACGGGCCTGAAGGCCGAGACGCGGGGTTGCAACCCCTGATTCCGCCGGGGACGCGCGCGCGGGGCGGGGCCCGCGTCACGGTCGCGCCCTCGGGGGGACCCCCACGGAACGCCCTACCGCTTCTTGAATCGGTTCAGAAGGCTCTGAAATCCGCCGAAGAACCCCGAGGACCGGCCCCGGGTCTGGCGCATCGCCAGGAGCCGCAACTCGCGCCTCGATTCCACGTGCCGCGGATTGATCGCCAGGGCGTCCTGGAGGCACTGCCGCTGCTTGTCCACGTCCCCGGCGGCCTTGTAATAGAGTGACATGAAATAATATGGTTCGTGGTCGTTCGTGCTGACCTCGACGGCCTTCTGGAACCACTGGCGGGCCTCTTCCAGGCGGCGTGCCGGAGGAAGCGCCTCGTTCTGCATGATCGCGTACCCGAGGTAGCAGAAGTAGCGCCCGGTCGCCGGGTCCAGGTCGGCCGCCTTCCGAAAGCAGGCCTCGGCGTCCTGGAAGACCCGGCGCTGGAGGAACAGGGTCCCCTTGTGAAAGAAGATCCGGGCCTCCTGCGTCCTGTCCCGGGCCGCCCGCATCTCCCCCGTGGTCCTGTCCGGGGCCGCGCGGGTCTCCGCCTCGTACTCGGCGCGCTTCTTGCGGTCCGTCAGGGTGGTGTACGCCTCGGTCACGGCCTTGAAGACCTCGACGGCCTCGCGCTCGAGTCCCTGGAGCCGCTGGCGCGACAGCGCGTCGGGGTGCAGGACCTTGGCCAGCGCGAAGTAGGCGTTCCGCACGGCGGACAGGTCGGCGTCGCGGGGGATGCCCAGCAGGGCGAAGTAGTCGCCGCTTTTCAGCAGCGCGTATTTCTCCTGGATCAACTCCGACAGGGTCTTCGAGGAGGTCTCGTGCGGTTCCACCGGCAGGTCCGCCCACGACACCGCAGGAACTATAGCCGCCTCGCCGGGGCGGATGCAAGGGGTGCGTGCGACGGGGATCCGTCTTCTTGGCGGCGCGAGGGGACCGGGACTAGGATCGAGCACCGGGAAAGGGGGTGAACGCGATGAGGTGGGAGTTCCGGGCCCTCGGGGTGGTCCTCCTGGTGGTGGCGTGCCGCAGGGTGGACCCGGGAGAAAGCGGTGCCGGTGAAGGGGCGCCGCTGCCGGAACAACGGGCCGGCACGTGGTATCCGGAGGACCGCCGCCCGTTACGAGGCGAACGGACGAACCTCGGTCCGATCGACAGCCGGGTCCTGGTGAGACAGGTCGGCGAGGGACCCCCGGAGTCCTTCAACATCCGCATCGAACCCGAGGACACGCTGGACCTCTTCGTCCAGTGGACCGGGCGGCCGCTGGAGGTCCTGCTCCAGTGGAATCCCGAGGTGCGTCAGAAGGGGCTCGTCCCGGGAGACGGGTTCCGTCTCGTCCTGACCCCGGGCGAGTTCGACCGCTTCAACGGAATGCGCAAGGCCCACCTGGCCGAGTCGCATACGCTGCGCGAGATGGGTCTGGAGGTCCGCGAGGTCGTCGTCCACACGGTCGTCGAGGGAGAGACGTTGAAGGACCTCCTCGACCGGTATCCCACCTCGCTCGACCTGATGGAGAAACTGAACCCCAGGCTGCGCCTGACCGGGGTCCGGCCCGGGCAGACCCTGCGCATCCCACTGGTGGGGGAGACCGGCACGGAGACTCCCGCCCTTCCCGGGCCGAAGCCGCCCGCGCCCCCGCCGGTCCCGGTCCCCCCGGCGCCGCCGAAGCCACAGACCGTCCAGCCGGGGGCGCCCGCGCCGAACCAGGCCCCGCCGCCGCAAACCGCCCGGGCCTCGGGCACCCGGTCGGGGCCGCAGGAGGCCTCGGGGCGCATCGAATACGTGGTCCAGCCCGGAGACACGGCCTGGGTGGTCGCCCGCCACCGGTTCGGGGTGGGGCTTCAGGACCTGGCCGAGGCCAATCCGGGCGTGGACCTGGACCGCCTCCGGCCCGGGATGAAGCTGGTCATTCCGAAGAGACCGTGAGGTCCCGCCCCAGACCGTCGTCGGTTCGGGGAGCCCAACCGTTGTCGGCGCCCCGTGGCTCGTCGAAGGCTCCCGGTTTCTGTGGGCCACCCTGGAGCGGCGACCACCGGTCGCCGTCTGCGTCAAACGGCGAGGATGCTTGTGCCGCCGATTCTCCGACGGAG
>DYKK01000414.1 GCA_020722625.1 Anaeromyxobacter dehalogenans | reverse complement strand
CCCGTCCCGATCTCGGCAGCACGACGGAACACCTTGATTGGACGCGGTCTCCGGTGACTCGCGGCGGGGGCCGTGAGGTGCGCGGCCTGGAAGCCACGCAGCCGGCGCGATTGCCAATCGCGCCTCCAGGACCGCTCGCGCGCTGCTCACGCGGAACAGGTGCGATCCCGCCCGGACACGGCGAGGATCAGGGCCGCGAGGGCCGCGGGGGTCACGCCCTCCAGGCGCGAGGCCAGGCCCAGGGTCGCGGGACGCAGGGACGACAGCCGCTCACGGACCTCCAGGGACAGTCCCGGGATCCGGCCATAGTCCAGGTCCGGCGGGAGGGCCAGGCGCTCGGACTTCTGGAAGCGCTCGACCTCGCGCCGGGCATATTCGAGGTACCCCTCGAACCGCACGCGCACAGTGAGGGCCTCGCGCTCGTCGGGCGTCAGGGCCGCCAGGGCCCCGCTCGCGTCCAGGGGGACCAGGGCCTCGACCCCGACCTCGGGGCGCCGCAGCAAGGCGAGCAGGGTCTGGCCCTCCCTCAGGGGCGCCACGGGGAGGCCCGCGGCCCGCGCGTCCTCGGCGGAGACCCGAGTCCGTCCCAGGGCTTGATGCGCCCGCTCCAGGCGGCGGCGGCGCCCGTCCAGGGTCGCACGCTGCGCCTGGTTCAGCAGCCCGACCCTCGCCGCGAGCGGTCCCAGCCGGTCGTGGGCGTTGTCCTCGCGCAGGTGCAGCCGGAACTCGGCGCGCGACGTGAACATCCGGTACGGCTCGGTCACCCCGCGCGTGACCAGGTCGTCCACCATGACCCCGAGGTAGGCCTCCGCCCGCGTGACCGTGACGGGCGCTTCCCCCCGCGCGCGCAGGGCCGCGTTCGCCCCGGCGAGCAGCCCCAGGGCCGCGGCCTCCTCGTAGCCCGTGGTCCCCAGGACCTGGCCCGCCAGGTACAGCCCCCGCACCCGGCGCGCCTGCAAGTCCGGGCCGACCTCGCGCGGGTCCACAAAGTCGTACTCCACCGCGTAGCCGGGCCTCGTGACCTCCGCGCGGCGCAGGCCGGGGATGGTCCGCACGTATGCGACCTGCACGTCCAGGGGGAGGCTTGTCGAGAGACCATTTGGATACACTTCGTTTGAATCGAGACCTTCCGGTTCAATGAACACCCGGTGCCGGTCGTGGTGGGCGAAGCGCACGACCTTGTCCTCGATGGACGGGCAGTACCGAGGCCCCCGTCCCTGGATGCGGCCGGTAAACAGGGGGGCCCGGTGGAGGTTCGCGCGGATGACGGCGTGCGTGTCCTCGTTCGTGTGGGTGATGTGGCAAGGCCGGCGAGGGAGGGACTCGTCGCCCCCCCACAGGGAGAACGGCCCCGCCGAGGGGTCGTCGGGCTGGAGGGTCATCTCGTCGTAGTCGAGCGAGGCCGCCAGGAGCCGCGGCGGCGTACCGGTCTTGAGCCGGCCCACCGGGAATCCCAGGGAACGCAGAGAGTCGGACAGGCCCCGGGACGGGGGCTCCCCGAGGCGTCCCCCGGGGCGGGTGTCGTCGCCGAAGTGCAGTCGCCCATCCAGAAACGTCCCCGTGGTCAGGACCACCGAGCGCGCCTCGACCTCGGTCCCGTCCGCGAGGCGCGCCCCCACGACCTCGCCGCCCCGCTGCAAGAGCCCGCAAACTTCGCCCTCGATCACGCGCAGACGCGGGGTCGCGCCGACCACCCGCTGGATCCGGGCCTCGTACCGGTACCGGTCGCACTGGGCCCGGGTCGCACGCACCGCGGGTCCCTTGCGGGTGTTCAGGCGGCGGAATTGCAGGGCGGTCGCGTCGGCGTTGCGCCCCATCTCGCCGCCCAGGGCGTCCACCTCGCGGACCAGGTGGCCCTTCCCGATCCCGCCGACCGCGGGGTTGCAGGACATGCGGCCCACCGCGTCGCGCCGCAGGGTGACGAGCGCGACCTCGACCCCGAGCCGGGCCGCGGCGAGTGCCGCCTCGACCCCCGCGTGCCCGCCCCCGACCACCAGCACGTCGAACGCCATCACCCCCTCCTCGGGGACGCGGAATCATGGCGAAACCAGGCGGGAATGTCCATGAGGACACGGTGACCACGATCCGCCATCCCGATCTACGAAGAAACTCGACGCGAACCTGAAGCCGCGGGCACTGCCCGCGGCCAAAGGGTCGGTTTCATCCGTCTGGGTCCGCGAAGCCGGTGTCGTACTTGGACAAGTGCAGGAACAGGGTCAGAGGACAGGTTCAGAGACAGTGACAGTGTCAGTGCCAGTGCCAGTGCCAGGACAACGTCGGTCGCGGGGGCGGGGCATGACGAGGAGGCC
>DYKK01000040.1 GCA_020722625.1 Anaeromyxobacter dehalogenans | reverse complement strand
CCCGCGTCGGCCTGTGGGGCGTCGCGGGAGGGGACGTCGGGCGCCCCGAGGACGCCCGCGCCGGGGCCGCACCGCGCGAGGAGGAGTGCACAGGAAAGAACGCCGGGAAGAAGACGCCGCATCAGCAGCCCCCCCGCGAGAGGCTTACAGCGATACCACGGTGGCGACGACGGAATCAGGGGCCCGAAAACCCTGATTCACCGCCTCGACGGCGGCGAATGAGGGCATCGCCCCCGGACCGCCGAACCATCGCGACCGTCCAGATCCCCGATCCGCCCACGGACGTCTTGCGATTCCCCACGGCGGACGCGCGAACACAAGTATCACACAGGGTTCGCGCCAGATCAAAGACAGGTCGGACCCCAAAGCGGCGAGGGCGTCCTCGGCCAGGGCGGCGGCGACAGACCTCCCCGTCGGCACCCTGGACCCCTTCTCCCTTCCCCGGATCACGGGCACGAGCCCCCCGAGGCCGTCACCGTGATCGAGTCGCCGCCGACGAGCGAGCCGTGGGGGTCGAGCGCCTCCAGCGCAATCACGTTCGGCCCGCAGTGAAGCGGCAGGCTCGCCTGCCACTCCGTCGGGCCGGTCCACACCACGTCCAGCGTCGCGGCCCCGCCGGCCGGCCGGATCTCGTTCACGTCCACCCATCCGGTGCCATCGAGCGTGATCGGGGCAGGGCCCGGCACCGTGAAGTCGGCGCCCCCGTTCGTCGTGATCGCGAACGGCACCTTGGGCACGGCCTTGCTCACGGAGTCCGCTGCGCCGTCGAGCGCCCAGGCCGAGCGCTCCGCGATGAACTGGCAGTGGCCCGCGAAGTCCTGGCCGGGCAACAGGGACCCGTAGTGGTCGCACCAGCGCTGCATGTACGCGGCGTTGTAGGAGGTCTGGATGATGTCCAGCACGTGCCCGTAATAGCGCCTCAGCCTTTCGGGCACCTCCAGCAGCCTTGCGAGATCGCCGCTCCAGACCACGGGGTTGTACGGGTTCGCCGGATAGAAGTCCAGGTCGTGCGGCAGGTACAGGACCCGTCCGTCCGAGGGCCTGACGTAGAAAAAGGCGTTGTGCGCCGCACCGGACGCGTACTGGTCCCAGGCGCCGGAGAGCGTGGCGAAGGCGAACGAGCGCAGCCACTCGTCCACATCAATGTAGTCGTCCACCAGCGTGTTGAATGCGTCCCCGGTCAGGCCGAACGCCTTGGCGAAGGCGATCAATCCCGAATAGTCGTCCTGCCACAGGTTGTTCTTGATGATAAAGTTGTAGCGGTAGGCTTCCTGGTCGTCGCCGAGGTCCTTCACCGGGGTGCCGACGACCAGGTCGGGCTGCGGGAGCTTGCCACCCTCCGGCGTTCCGTCGTCCGTGGTCGTCGGGTAGTAGATCAGCTCGTACTCGAACAGCATCCCGTCGCTGCCGTGCTCGAACTGCGAGTCCAGGAACAGGTCCGAGAACCTGGCGAGCTGGAGCTCCGCCGGACCGGTGTGGCCGAGCCGCGGGGGGATGACTTGCACCAGATCGTTGTACTCGCACGACACCGACCCCGCGTGGCACATCACCTGATTGATCAGCATCTCTCGCTGGCCGAACCCCACGCCCTCGGACCGGTCGAGCATCACGGTGCGGTACACGCCGCGGAAGGGCTGCTCGGGGTGGAAGTGCACGGAAAACCCGGTCCTCGGGGGCATGGAGCGGCCGCGTTCGCTCCCCTTGAGCCGGACGCCGACGTCGTAGAACGCCTCCCGCTCATCGTAGACCACGGTCGCGCCGACCAGGTCGTTGCTCATCACGTTCACCTCGTCGTGCAGCCAGTCGGCGTCGGCCTGGGTCAGCAGGATGCGGACGTTGTGCAGGCCGTTCGTCGCCGCGAGGCCGTCGTCCACCTTCCACAGGGCCCGCGACGCAGGGCCGGCAGCGGGGAACGCGGACACGGCGCCGGTCAGGTCGGAGCCCTCGACCCAGAACTGCACGAGCGTCCCGGCGGCCTGGCCCGGGACCACCGCCAGGTACCTTCCTCCCCCCGTGTCCTGCATCGGAGTCGCCGTCGCGGCACCCCCTGCAACCGAGGTCCACAGCGTCACGCCCGCGACGCCGTCGGGGTCGGACGCGACCACCGAGACGAGCACGGGCTCGAACGCGGCGGGGACCGCCGGCGCGTGGCCGAACCCGGTGTAGGTCGGACCGAGGTTCGCCTGGGACGCGGTGTTCTGCGCGCCCGGCGTGCCGTTCGGCTCCGGCACGGGCAGCACCGTGGTCCGGGCGAGGCGGTTGAAGTAGAGCCGCGTGTTGAGGCGGTTCGACCCCGACACCCAGCGCGCGCGGAACGAGACCCGGTACGTCTGGCCGTTCGTGACCTGGTGGCCTCCGGCCAGGGTGGCCTCCGCGTGGTTGTGCATGTGCTCGGTCGCGCCCGTGGCCACGAGGCGCAGCACGTGGTTGCCCGGGTCGTCCGGGTCGGGAACCACCTCGGAGTGGCGGTGGTTGCCGATGAAGCGCCAGCCGGTGGCCGCGCCGGCCTCGAACGTCCCGTCCTGGACCCGCTCCAGGGCGGCCCCGGCCGGGTCCTCCACCACGCTCACGTCGTCGAGCAGGACCACGCCCTCGTCGAGTAGCCCCATGACGAACTCCTGCCACTGGCCGTCCGGCCCCACCGGGCTCGGCGCGGCCACGTCCTGGTACTCGTAGAACTGCCAGGACGCCGCCGCCGACTCGTCGCTCGCGGCCCAGGCCTCGGGCACCGCGTTGTCGGCGAAGGGGTCGCGCAGCTCCAGGCTGGATCCCCCCCCGTCGGCGGCCGACGGCCAGCGGCCCCCGTCCCGGTAGGCGACCTCGTCCGCGACGTTGCCGCAGGCGTCGAGCAGCAGGATGCGACCGCCGTCGTTGTCGAGCTTGCCATCGTAGTCGCCCACGACCGGGATGCCCGGGTGCGCCGCCTTCAACCCGGCCGCGTCGCGGGCCAGGATCAGGTACCCGCCCGCGGGGAGGGTCGTACCGGCGGGGACCTCGAACTCGACCTCGTCCGCGAGCCGCCAGCCGCCGACGTCCACGTCCACGGACCCGCGGTTGAACAGCTCGATCCACTCCTCCGGCGACGCCTCGGCCGTGCCGTCCGGGAGCGTCTTCGGGGCGTGGTGATACATGACCTCGTTGATCACGACCTCCCCGTGGAGCGCGATGATGTTCGCGGCGCCGGGCGTCGCGGTGTCGGGGTAAGACCATGGCCCCGTGCCCGGAACGGCCCGCGCCCGCGGAGTGGCCGCGACCTCGACCGCGTCCAGCACGTCCGCGTGGCCTGCCGCGAACAGGAAGACCTTGTCCCCCACCGCCGCGGCGAATCCGAGCGCCGCCTCGGGAACCAGCAGGACCGCGCCTGGCGCGAGCGTCAGCGGCGGCAGCACGTGCTCGGCGCCCGCGGACGACGCGATCACGATCCCCCCGACATCCGCCGGGATCGCGCCCGCGTTCGCGACCTCGACCCAGAAGGGCGGCGAGCCTCCCCCCACCTCGTTGAGCACGACCCCCGGGCCGCCCGCGGTCTCCGCGGGCCACGCCGAGACCCGCAGGCGGGCCGCGAACGCCAGGTCCCCCGCGCCGTCGTCCGCCTGGTGCACCTCGACCGCGAGCACGTTCGGGCCGGGCAGCAGCGAGGCCGCCGGCAGCAGGCCGCCCCCGTAGAAGGCCGGCTCGCCCACCGGCTCCGCGGCCGGTGTGGACGGGGACAACTCGCCCTCCGGCATGTCCAGCCGCAGGACCTCGACCCCGTTCAGGTACACGACCGCACCGTCGTCCAGCAGCAGGTCCAGCCAGGCCTTCGCCGTGGCCGGGTCGCCCGCGAAATCGAAGTCCGTCCGGAAGTAGGTCGTGATCGCCCCGGAGGGCAGCACGGTGCCGCCGCCGTCGGGCAGCCCGGTCCCGGCGACAAACGTCGCCTTCGCGGACGGCCACGCGGAGTCGTCGAAACCCGGGGCATTCCAGGACGGTCCCGGGTCCGCGCCCGACGCCTCGTACCTCCAGGTCGCGTCCATGGCCACCAGGGTCTGGACTGCCGGAGGCGCGAGGGGGTCCGGGAGGTTCGCCTGCCCGGGCGTGCCGCCGATGGACCGGCTCGCGGTCCAGCCCTCCGCGAACTCGCTCGACCCGTCGGGGTCCACCTTGGCGAGCGACGCGCCGGAGCCGTCGGCCGCGACGGGCCACGGATCGGAGTCGTCGTACGCGACGGAGTCCATCAGGCGTCCGGCGTTGTTCTTCAGGACGACTTGGCCGTCCTCGTCGGGGAGCTGCCCGGCCCACGGGCCGAGGCTGCCCTGGATCCCATTCGAGGCCGCGAGCGCCGCCGGGTCCGCCGCGACCACGAGGAACCCGCGGCCCGGGAGGATGGTCCCCTCCGGGAACGTGTAGGCGACCGCACCGTCGAGGCGCCAGCCGGACAGGTCCGTGTCCACGGCCAGGGGGTTGTAGAGTTCGAGCCACTCGAGACCCGGGCCGCCGGCCGGGTGGTACAGGACCTCGTTGAAGGTGACCACGCCCCCGACGTGGAGGACCTTGCGCGACCAGGTCGCCACCTTCTTCTTCGCGCAGAACCCGGAGGGGAACGGGTCGGACCCGGGCTCCGCGGCGACGTCCGGGGCGATGTCCACGGCGACGTCCGGGGCGATGTCCGCCGCGATGTCCGCGGCGCCGTCCGCGTCGCCGGTCGCGTCGTCAGGCACGTCCGCCGTGACGTCCCCCGTGACGTCCCCGATTGCGTCCTCCGTGTCGTCAGGGGCTTCGCCGGGTTCCTCGGCGTCTTCCGCGACCCCCGGATCCGGGGCGTCGGGGTCGGATGGGGGGGCGTCGGCGGTCTCGGCGTCCCGCAGATCGCTCTTCAGCCCGGTCGTGTCGAGCGGCGTGTCATCGCTCGTGACCACGTCCCCAGCGCCGTCCGCGCCCGTGTCCGGCACTCCGGCGGTCCTGCCGCACGCGGCCAGGATCGCCATCGCCGGCACCAGGGACAGGAGGTCTTTCACGTTCCCACCTTCGATGGCCAATGATACATCGAATCGTTGACACACGCTCCCTCGCCGCGTGGCCCGCGTGTGACCCTTTGCGCGAACAGGATGGCTTGCCTTGGTCGCACTGGCGATCCAAGACGATGCCCAGACTTTGCTAGGGGAGGAGCGGCGACCAGGGCGCCGCGACCGCGCCGCGTCCCCCTCCAGCCCCGAATCCTCGGGGAGACGAAGGACTTCGCCCGGACGCACCTGTCATTTCGCTGGCCCAAAATCGGCCTCGTATCGTAAGGCGTTTCTGCGCTACGCTTCGTCACGAAGGCGTTGTCTTGGACAGCAATGCATTCGGCTGAACCTTCGTTCATGGCAACTCACTCCTCGGATCGGTTGTCGTCCCCGCGTGGCCCCCTTCATGAGAGCCGCTTCACCGGGAGAATCACCATGCGCAGTCTGCTGTTTCGTACCCTCGCGCTGACCTGCGCCGCCGCCTGGGTCGGCTTGGCCTGCTCCTCCAGCCGAGCCTCGGCCGAAGCGTCCGACTCCCTGGTCGATGCCCCCGAGGCGTTGGACGCAGTCGAGTTCGAAGTCGAGGCCGTGCTGCCCGTCGACCCCCAGGCCGCCGCGCGCGGTTTCCGCCTGTACTACCGCGAGCGGGTGGAGCGCGCCCTGCTGGCCTACCACCGCTACATGCTGTTCGGCGACGTGGGATGGGCCGCCACCGTGGGCAAGGCCGGGGTGGCCCGCACCGGGGACGAGTTCGAGGTGGTGGCCGGGCCCAACGACAACAACCACATCGGGGTCTCGGTGTGGACCGCCTGGCACGCCTACAAGCTGTTTGGCGGCCGCCCACTGGAGCTGGGCCTGGTGCGCATGTTCGAGGGGCTGGCCTTCCTGGAGGCGGTCAGCGGCCACCCGGGCCTGACCGCGCGCCATGCGGTGCCCGGCTGGACCCGTACGGTGGACGGCCTCGCGGGGACGGTCAAGCGGCTGCGCGACGGCCTGGAGGTGTTCGCGCCCGTCAGTATCGCCCCCGCCCTGGAGGCCGAGATCCTGGCCACCTTCTGGCACGGGGTGCGCTTCAAGTACCGCGAGGATCCGCGTGACTACCTGCTGCACTACATGCCGGCCAACGAGGTGGGCGCCTACGCCACCACCTACAGCTTCAGCATGCTGCCGCGCTTCCTGCGGGTGAGCGACTGCTGCACCTCGTTGATGCGCACCCCCGCGCCCTACGCCTGGGAAGGTGCCTTCTGGAGCAACCACAACTCGCGCGACAACTTCCCGGACCTGGCCACCGGCTACCTGGTGGCGCGCGAGGCCCTCAATGACCCGGACCTGCCCCCCGAGGTGCGCGCCGCCGCCCAGCGGGCCCTGGAAGCCGGCCAGCGGGTGGGCAACAACATCCAGCAGAACGGGGGCCGCCTGATGACGGTGAGCGAGCACGACCCCTACGACACCCTGGTGGTGGCGGGCGCCGTGCGGCCGGACGGGGAGACCGAGAACGAGGACCTGGGCAGCCTGTCGGACTGCCAGATGGTGTTCCTGGCGCGGGCCCTGTCCAGCCAGGGGCTTTCCCTGCCGCTGCCCGAGCTGCCCTGCCCCGGCTCGCTGGAGCGGCTGCTGGCCCCCTACGTGGGGGGCTCCGAGGCCTGTCCGGTGGTGGAGCCGGTGCGCACCTGCACCCGCCTGGAGGAGGCCTACTGCGGCAAGGACTGGGGCACCATCGAGGAGATGCAGATCGGTGGGAAGCCCTGGCTGGACCTGGTGCAGGAGCTGGAGGACAAGAACCCGGGCACGGCCCAGCAGTTGATCGGCGGCTTCCAGGACGATTATTACGAGAAGACCCTCGCCATGCTGGCCCTGGTCAACTACGCCCGCGTCAACGGCGACCAGGCCCTGCTGGCCGAGGCGCGCACTGCGCTGGGCCACATGACCGGCCTGATGCGCCGCTATGCCGACATCATCTACACCACCATTGATCCGGTCCAGCGGGTGCAGAAGCACTACCAGGCGGCGCTGTTCGACGCCAACGGCGGGCTGCCCACCGACCTGGCCGAGCTGGACGGCTTTGCCCACGCCGAGGCCCAGATGGCCTACGCCGAGTCGCTGCTGACCATGCCCGACACCCAGCCCTGGCCCCTGTTGAGCGACGAGGAGATCCGCCAGCAGGTCATGGACGCGCTGGCCACTCGCAGCGAGTCGGTCAAGGCGCGCTACGCCGCGGCCTACGGCGACACGGTGCCGGTGCGTCGCGCTGGGGACGGCTACGAGGCCATGGGCTTCCACCCCGAGCACGACTGGCCCTGGGCGCCGGTGGAGCGGCCGCACCACCAGGTGGTGGGGGGCATGGACCTGCTTGAGGCGCTGCCGCTGTGCCTGGTGCAGCCCGGGCTGTTGGATTGCACCTGGGCCAGGCTGGGCTGCGCCCGGCCCGACCTGGACAGCAGCGGGGCGGTGGACACGGCGGATCAGGCGCTGCTGGACGCGGCGGCGGCGGTGTACGGGGCCGGGCCCTGCGGCCAGGCCAACCAGTGGTGCGGGGGCGCCGACCTGGACCGCTCGGGCGCGCTGGACGCGCAGGACCAGGCCTTCATGCAGGCCGCGCAGGGCTGCTTCTACTCTCTGGACGGGACTTTTCGCTAGTACGTGGCCAGGTAGGGATCGACCTCCCACGGGTACACCATGGCGATATGCTCGTGCCACTCGTTGGCCTTGGCCGTCACCAACTGCTTGAAGATGTGCTCGCCCAGCGCCTCGCGCACGAAGGCGCTGCGCTCCATGACCGCCACCGCCTCGCCCAGGTTGCCGGGCAGGGACTCCACGGGATCGGATTTACGATGCCCCGACCGCTGCGACCGTGGAGTAGCGGCGATGCGGCGCCGGGACGCCTACTACGTGCGTCGTTGGGTTTTGGTCTGCGCAGTCATTCCTTGTATCGGTGTTGCCGGATGCTCGCGGTCAGGCCCGCCTGCTCCGGATCACGCTCGGTTTGACGCGGAGGCTGATCCCGGCCAGGAAGTGTCGGCCGAGGTGAATGGAAGCAGCATTGTCGAGGTAGGCGAGGATACCCTCCTTGTGTGTATTCCCGATGAGACTGCGTGCGCCGGTGGCGTCAGACGCAGGTGTTCGAAGGACGGCGAGTGGATGCCGGACCCGTGTCCTGCCGGGGAGGTCTGCGAAGGAGGTGTCTGCACCCCAAACCTTGCCTTCATTTACATCGTGGTTGACAACATCGCACCAACTCACGATGCCGGTTCCGTCACGGATCCAGCCTTGGTCGAGTCAGCGAACGTGGACTCGTGCGCGCTCAACGCAGACTGCTGTTCGGACCTCAATCAAACTGGTTTGTCTAGCTCCCTTGGGACGGAAAGACTTGCGAAGTACTGGGTCAGGCGCCTAGTCGGTGACCTTCGGTCGGAGCGTGTGCGGTTTGCGTTGCTTCACCCGCCTGCCATCGAGTCCGGCGATCCCCGGAACCCTTGTGCACTGACCGCTCCGCTCTCAACGCCCGCCTCCTGCGGTGGCCAGTTCTACCAGATCTACGACGAAGGGACCGCCACGGATGCGATGGGAAACGCGCTCGGCGTCGACTACTCGAAAGGGTCAACGGCATGGAGGAGTCCCTGGTATCCAGCGAAGCTCCCCACCGAGGGCCAGACCCTCGATGCGGCCCGTTCGTTCCTGCGCGGCGTGGTCGCCGCTGGCCCGGCCGCAGACGCCGACGAAGTTCTTCGCTGGGTCGACGAGGTCGAAGAGACCCGTGCGACGACCGTAGGTTGCGGTTCCGACCCCGATTGCCCGGATGGTTTCTGCCGGGCCGGAACGTGCTGGCGGCACACGAACCCGGAGCTTCCGTTCTGGCCGGTGGATGGTTTCCGGCCGTTGCCGTGGCTGGCTTACGTGGCGATGGGGATCGCTGGCACGGCCGAGAACGTTGGGTGTTCGACGGACGCAGATTGCCGGATTCCCGGGTTCAAGTGTCTGGCCGATGGAAGGTGTCACGATGAGGCGCGGTACTGCAGACGGCGTCATGTCGTCCTTCTTTCCACGTTTCTCCCACCCGTGCCGGATTGGGCGCAAGGCTGGTGTGACTGGCGTCAAGATGTTGACCCCTCTCTGTGGACGCACTGGCTTCGGTGGGGTTGTGGCTGCCGTGGCGACTCGGGCTGCGCGACCGGCGCGACCTGCATCGAAAGTGGATCCTGCAAGCCGGAGGAAGGGTCTCCCGACTACGATTGTTGGAAATTCAATGAGTGCATGCCTGTCGAGCTCCAGGCGGTGCTGGCAGCCGGTCCGCCTTACGAGCCATACGGCGACCTCTACGCTGCGTTCCACGCCGTGTGCACCGCCTTCCCGACGATGGCGCCATTGGACCGGAACGGAGACGTGATACGCGCCAAGGTCCACACCATCGTGACCTATCAGCCCGATATCCTGCACGCCGCCGATGGGCTCGCAAGCGCGGCGGGCGCCGCGATCATCGGCGATGGGGTTTTCGTCACTCCATGCCGGCCGGGATCGAGTGACGCCTGGACGGGGGGCGTGCGGACCTGCGATTACGAGTCGCAGTACCAGGCTCTACTGGAATCTATCAAGGGGGACCTTCACGGGTTCGTCTGCGACCACGAGTAGCCGCCGGGGACCGGCGCGGATGGCTACTCTGGTCTGAACGGCATCGTCCGGGGCCCGAGTGACCCGGCGAGCAACCCCTTCGCGAGGGCGCGGGCCAGGTCGCGGGACGGGACCAGCGGGTGGGCGGCGAGGGCGTCCTCGGCCACGGCGAGGGACCCCTCGAAGAGCGCCCGGATCGCCAGGCGCTCGTACTCCTTGACCCGGGTCACGAGACGCGCGTCGTCCGCGGGGAGGCGCCACGGTCCGGGCAGCGGCCGGACCCCATCGGGCCCGACCTCGCACGTGACCTCGACCACGTCGTCCGGGTCCAGGCCCGCCAGGACGCCGCCCCCGGGGACGTTCAGGACCAGGCGCCGCGACCGCCCGCCGCGCATCGCCCGCAGGACGTCCATCGCGACCTCCGCGTACCCGCCCACGCTCGCCCGAAGCACCTCCAGGGCCTCGGGTACGGACGCGACCGGACCCCTCGCCTCCCCCGGGGCCTCCACGCGGGCGTAGTCCAGGTAGGTGTCGTTCCGCCGGGTCAGGTACGCCGCGTACCGGACCACGGCCTCGCCGGTTGCGCCCCGCGCCGCCAGGTCCCCGAGGTCGCGGAACAGGGCCGCGTGCTCCCTTGCGAGCGCCTCGCCGCGCGTGAGAGCCTCGCGCCGCATCGCGGCCAGGACCTCCGCGGCACGATAGTAATACACGAGATATTCATTGGGGATGCATCCTCGGTCGCGCAGGGTCGCGGGCGAAAACCACGGGAAGGTGGTGCGCAAGAACCCCTCGTCTTCCAGGGCCTCGGCGAGGACATCCCGGTCCCCGGCCCGCACGTCCAGGGTCCACGACAGGTGGTTCAGCCCGGCCACCCCGACCTCCACCTCCGGCGGCGCGAACCCGGCCCGCCTCGCCACGGCCTCCGCGGCCGCCGAGGCCGAGTCGCACACCCCGACCGCGTTCCCGATCCCGGCCCGGTGCAGGGCCTGGGTCACCAGCCCCGCCGGGTTCATGAAGACCACGAGCAGGCATCCGGGGCTTCGCGCGACGGCCAGGCGACCGACCTCGATCGCCACGGGGACTGACCGGGCCGCGAACGCGAACCCGGCCGGCCCCGTCGTCTCCTGGCCGAGCACGCCCCGGTCGAGACACGCCCTCTCGTCCCTCGCCCGCGCCTCCTCGAAGCCCGGCCGCGCGGTCAGGATCGCGACCCCGGCGCCGTCCAGGGCCTCGTCCGGCGACGCGCAGACGCGCACGCGCGGCAGGGTGCCGCACGCCGCGGCCAGGGCCTTCCCGACCGGCAGGAGGGCCCGGATCCGGTCGGGCCGCACGTCGTAGAGCGCGACCTCCGCGATGGACGCCTCCCGCGCGGTCCGCGCGACCGACGCGAGCATCAGGGGCAGCCGCGAGGACCCGGCTCCGACGAGGGTGATCTTCATGGCAGGGCCGCGAGGTCGCGCGCGGCCTGGACCAGGGCCGGCCCGGTCGCGGGACCCAATGACATTGATTGTTCGTAATGGTATTCTTTGTTCGCGAACTGCTCCGGCGTGAGGACGTACCCGATCTCGTCGCACCCCAGGCAGAGCAGGAGCCGGTGGCGGCCCGGAATCGCCGCGACGAGTTCCCGGCCCACCTCCGGGGTGCACTCGCCGGGCGCGGTCAGGAGGGTCACGTCGTCGCCCAGGCGGACGAGGGTCATCTCGGTCCGCACGCGGTCCAGCACGAACTCCCGGTCCAGGACCCCGAGCGTGCGGGCCAGGCGAAACCGCCGGTTGTCGAGCCGCAGTTCCAGGGGGAGCGAGCGCGCCCAAAGCCCGGACACGGGGACGGCGGGCGCGCGGGAGACCGCCTCGGAGGCGAGGTCCGCGAGCCCCGTCCCCAGGCGCGTGACCGCGGCCTGGCGGCCGGGAAGGTCGAGCGCGAGCGGGACGTTGGCCGTGACCATCCCGCCCAGGGCCCCCGAGAAGAACGCCGCGACTCCCCCGACCCGCTCCCGCAGGCGCCGGCGCACGGCCCCGGGGTAGTCCGCGGACAGAAGCGTGTTGTGCTCCCACAGGGTCTCGGGGTGGGCCGCGAAGTTCACGAGCGTCGCCACCGGGCGGCCGTCCTCCGCCTGGAACTGCACGACGTGACCGAAGTCGTCCTTGCCGCCGCCCTGGCGGTCATTGCGGAACCAGTCCGGCGGCACCTCGAAGCGCGCGGCCCGCACCGTGACGGGCGCCGGGTCGCGCGCGGCGTCCCGCACCACCCGCTCCAGCGCGTCCACGAGCGCTTCCATATAGTCGCGGACCACGCCCGACGTCAGCGGAAGGACCCCGAACAGGGACCGCCCCCACAGGCCGATGGTGTCCGGGGCCGCATGGTCGTGCGTGGAACAGGGCAGGACGAGCCCGCCGGCCCCGCGCAGCCGCGCCCGCAACCGGTCCACGTAGGGGTACAGGAACCCGATCAGGTCCATCGCGAGCAGCGTGACCGAGGCCTCCCCGTCCGTCAGGTGCACGGCCACGGCCTCGAGCGGGTCCAGGACCGCGGTCGCCCTCCGGTTGAACCCGAAGCCCGCGAGCGGGATCCCGGGGACGTGCGCGCGCGGCGTGATGTCCGCGATCGCGACCCCGCAGCGCAATGTCCGCGCCATCGCTCCCCTCCGCCCTCACCCCCCCGGACCCCGGCCCGTCCCCGGCGGCAGGAACAGGCGCAATGGCGTCGCGTCCGGCGTCAGGACCGCCCGGCTCCCGTACCGCAAGGGCACCGCCACCCGCCGCCCGTCCAGGTACAGGCCCCCGGCCATCATCCGCGACGTGAACGCCAGGCCCTCGCGGCCCACGAACCCCCGGACCAGGGCGTAGGGCGCGGCCCCAGGCGTGGACCGGCTGAAGGGCTCGCGCACCAGGTACTGGAGGCGGTCGTCGCGCAGGTCCATCACGTCGCCCCCCGCGGAGCGGATCGCACCGGACGACCCCGCGGCCGTCGAGACCCACACCCCCGAGGACTTCTGTTCCTCGGATGCGCGGCCCACGTGCAGGATGTATCGCGAGGTGGCCGCCGGGACCCGATGCGCCACGAGGAGGTCGTTCAGGGCCGGGTCCGGGTGGGGCGCGCCGTCCACCACGACGCGGATGCGCGCGAGCGGCGCCGGCCCCTCGGCGCCGGCCAGGACGGCCGCGAGGACCGCGGCGAACCCGTCCGCCGGGGTCCGACAGAAGTGCCCCACGCTCGTCGAGGGGGAGGAGTTGACCGCGAGCACGGGGGTCTCCCCGACGTGACGGGCCACGTCCAGCACGGTCCCGTCCCCGCCCACCACCACGACCAGGTCGTATCGCCCGTCCGGGACGCGGCGCAGGCGGCGGGGCTCTGTCACCCGGCACCCGGCCCCGGCCAGGACCGAGCGGACCAGGTCCCGGGACCGGACCGTCTCCTCGTGACTCGCGCGGACCTTGGCCATCCGCGGGTCGTCCAGGTCGTCGCGCGGGCGCCGCGCCTGGAACGTCTCGTACAGGCTCCGTTTGGTCCACAGGAGGATGCGTCGGGGCTTCATCTCCCGGCCCGTCAGGTGTTGTTCTTGTCCTTCGCCTCGTGGGATTCCGAGAAGCGCTTCAGTTTCGCGGCGACCCGCCCGAACAGGCTGTCCTCGGGATACCCGCCGTCCGGGCCGCGCTCGCCGACGGACCGCCCGGTCAACATCCCCACCGCCTCGTCCACGGTGCGGACCGCATACAGATGGAACCGCCGCGCGCGGACCGCCTCCACGACCTCCGAGTCCAGCATCAGGTGCCGCACGTTCGCCTCGGGGATGATCACGCCCTGGGTCCCCGTCAGGCCGCGCTCCCGGCAGACCCGGAAGAACCCCTCGACCTTCTCGTTGATGCCGCCGACCGCCTGGACCTCCCCGAACTGGCTCACGCTCCCGGTCACGGCCAGGTCCTGCCGTACCGGCGTGTCCGCGAGCGACGACAGGATGGCGCACAGCTCCGCACACGACGCCGAGTCCCCGTCAATCGTCCCGTAGGACTGCTCCACCACGAGGTTCACGGTCAGCGACAGCGGGTGCCCCTGGGCGAACCGGTCCCCGAGGTATCCCCCCAGGATCAGCACGCCCTTGTTGTAGATGGCCCCGCTCAGGCGGGCCTCGCGCTCGACGTTGACGACCCCCGCCTTCCCCTGGTAGGTGCGCGCCGTGATCCGCAGCGGGCGCCCGAAGACCAGGTCCGCGAACTCGAAGACGGCGAGCCCGTTGACGACCCCGACGCGCGACCCCTCGAGGTCCACGTGGAGCGTGCCCTCGACGATCTCCTCCACGGACCGGTCCGCGAGCAGCGAGATGCGCCTCAGGCGCTGGGCCCTCGCGGCCTCGACGTGGCGGCGCGTGATCGCGTCCGCCCCCTCGCGCCCGGCCAGGGCGTCCGCCTCGATCAGGAGGTTCTGGATCTCATTGAAACGCAAGGTGATCCGGTCGGACGATTCCGCAAGGCGCGACCCGACCTCCACCACGGCGGCGACCCCGTCGCGGTCCACGGGGCGAAGGCCGTCCCGGCGGCACGTCGTCGCGACGAAGCGCGCATATTCCATGGTCGTGTCCGGGGTCCGGCGCACCGAGGAATCGAACTCCGCCTTGACCTGGAAGGTCTTGCCGAAGTCCTCGTCGAGCCGGGTCAGGAGGTGGTACAGGTGGTTCGGCCCGATCAGGATGACCTTGCACTGCACCGGGATCGGGTCGGGCCGAAGCCCGGACGTCGGCAGAAACTGGAAGTTCTCGCCCATCTCCTCGATCTCGACCTTTTCGTGGCGCAGGACCCCCTTGAGCGCCTCCCACGCGAACGGGTAGGTCAGGACGTCCCGGGCGTGCAGGACCAGAAATCCCCCGTGCGCCCGGAGCAGGGCCCCGGCCTTGACCATCGTGAAGTCCGTCGAGTAGATGCCGTGCTCTACGCGCTTCTCGACCTTCCCGATCAGGTTGTGGTAGGTCGGCGTGGTCTCGAACAGGACAGGGGCGCCCTTCGTCTCCGAGTTGTCCACCAGGACGTTCACCCGGTATTCCGTCATCGGCGGCTGGCGCTTCTGCGACTGCCGGCGCTCCGTCTCGTCCGGCAGGAACAGGGGGAGGTTGTCGAGGATGTGGGCCTCCACGGCCTGAAGGTGCGACGCGACCGCCTCGAACTCCGCGAAGGCGTCGCGGATGGGCTTCAGGTGCCTCGCGAGGATCGCGTGGCCCAGCGAGCGCTGGGCGTCCTGGATCTTGCGGTGGACCGCGATCTCCGTGTTCCGGGTGTCCTCGAGAAACCGCGAGACCAAGGGTTCGAGCCTCTGGCGGCCCGCCTCCACCTGGGCCCTCTGGGTCTCGGACAGGTCCGAGAACTCCCGGGGGCCGAGGGGCCTGCCATCGAGCACGGGGATCGTGACGAGCCCGTCCTTGGTGCTCTTGACGAGGAATCCGACCTCCTGGGCGTCGCGCGCCAGGACCGTGAAGGCGCGGTTCTCGGCCTCGAGCCCCTCGTTCAGGATGCGCTGGATTCGCTCCTGGTGGACCTTCCCGTGGAAGGCCTTGGGCAACTCGACCTTCAAGTCCTCGATCAGCCGGTCCATGGCGTCGCGCAGTTCCACGCCCCGGCCCGGCGGGAGCGTCAGGACCACCGGCCGGTCCGGGTGGCGGAAGTTGTGGACCAGGCACCGGTCCGGGGGGACCGGGTCCTGCGCGGCCACGCGCTTGAGGAGGCCCTTCAGGATGGACGACTTCCCCGTGCCGGACGCCCCGGCCACGTAGATGTTGAAGTTGCGCTTGCGGACCGCGAGGCCCGTCTCGAGCGCCTCCACGGCCCGTTCTTGCTCGATCACGCCCTCGAGCGCCTCCAGGTCCGCGGTCGTCTCGAAGGGGAACCGCCGGTGTTCCACCCGCCGGTGCAGTTCGTCGGGCTTCAGGCGCCTCGCCGTCCCCGCCTTCCTCGCCCCCGCCACGTGCCCCTCCTTCGCCCGAGGCTTCTTCATGACCCGCCCACCCTCTTTCTGGCCCGCCCACCCGTCCCCGGCCGCCACCGGGCCAGGCCCACCCCCCACCCCCGCCTAACCGACCGCATCTTCGGGGC
>DYKK01000413.1 GCA_020722625.1 Anaeromyxobacter dehalogenans | reverse complement strand
CACGGCAATAAAGTAGGGGAGCAAATCGCCTGACTTATTCACAACCGGGAAGTACCGCTGGTGCTTTTTCATGACGGTGATGAGCACGTCGCGGGGCAGAGCCAGATATTTCGGGTCGAATTCGCCGCGCAGGGCGGTGGGCTGTTCCACCAGACCGGTGACCTCGTCCAGCAGGGCGGGATCGTCGGGAATGGCGCCACCCACCTCCGCTGCCAGGCGGGTGATTTGTTCCACGATACTGGCCCGGCGCCGGGCCACGTCCAGGAGGATCGCCTGGGGGACCACCTCGTCCACCAGTCCGATCGTCCGGGCGCGCGACGGCCGCACGTCGCGCCCCGTCAGGATGAGGTCCAGCGCGGCCCGGATCCCGATCAGACGGGGGAGCCTCGTGCTCCCGCCGCCCGCCGGGAGGACCCCGATCTTCACCTCCGGCAAGCCCAGGACGGTCCCGGGCGAGTCGCTGCACACGCGGTACGACGCGCACAGGGCCATCTCGAGCCCCCCGCCCATCGCCGGGCCGTGGA
This sequence comes from Anaeromyxobacter dehalogenans, assembly GCA_020722625.1. Classification (GTDB taxonomy): domain Bacteria; phylum Myxococcota_A; class UBA9042; order DTJE01; family DTJE01; genus DYKK01. Next base: position 1,791 of record DYKK01000413.1, on the reverse strand, counting down.
TGGCCGCGACCACGGGCTTGCCACGGCGCCGGTGCAGGTCCTCGATGCGCTGGAACCGCTCCTGCAAGGCCCGCGCGAGGCGCGATGCCTCGGCCGGGTCGGTCTGGTCGCGCAGCAGGTGGACGTCCGCCCCCGCCACGAACACGTCGGGTCGGCCCGAAGCGATGACCACGGCGCGCACGCGGTCGTCGCGCTCGCACAGGTCCAGGACCCGGTCGAAGTCCCCGGCCACGGCCGGGGACAGGACGTTCATGGGTTCGTCGCGGACCTCGATCAGGACGGTCGCGACCCCGTCGTCCCCGACGGCCACCCGAAGATGGTCCAGGCCGAGATGGTCCGCGTCCGCCATCGTCCCCTCTCACCAGTCCCGTTCCAGGACCACCGCCGCGCCGAGGCCTCCCGCCGCGCACTGGGTGACCAGGGCTGTGCCGCCTCCCCGGCGTCTCAGTTCGTTCGCCATGGTGAGGACCTGCCGCGCCCCCGTGGCCGCGAAGGGGTGCCCGAGCGCGATGGAGCCTCCGTGGACGTTCAGGCGGTCGTCCGGGACCTCGCCGATGGGCTCGTCCCGCCCCAGGTGCTCGCGGGCCCACTCCCGCGAGGCCCAGGCCCGCAGGTTCGACAGGACCTGGGCCGAGAACGCCTCGTGGATGTCCACGACCGTGATGTCCGCGAGCGTCATCCCCGCGCGCTCCAGGGCGATGGGCACCGCGAACGACGGCCCCATCAGCATCTGCCATCCCGGGTCCACCGCCGCGAACGCCCAGGCCCGCACCGCGGCCAGGGGCTTGAACCCGAGGGCCCGGGCCGCCTCCTCGCTCGCCACGAGGAGGGCCGAGGCCCCGTCGCTCAACGCGCACGAGTTCCCCGCGGTGATGGTCCCGTATCGCCGGTCGAAGACCGGCTTGAGCCGCGCCAGTTTCTCCATCGTGGTGTCGGGCCGCACGATGTCGTCGCGCGTCACGGGCTTCCCGTGCACGAACACGGGCAGGACCTCGTCCTCGAAGACCCCCCGGTCCCAGGCCTCCGCGGCCCGGCGGTGCGAGCGCAGGGCGAAGGCGTCCTGGTCCTCGCGCGGGATCCGATTCTCCTTCGCCATCTTCTCGGCCGATTCGCCCATGGTGAGCCCGGTCGAGGGCTCCTTCAGGGCCGGGGGGGCCGGGGCCAGGTCGCGCGGCCGCAACCGAAGGAACGGCCTTACGCGCCCCGCGAGGTCCCGGGCCTGCCGCGAGGTCATCATGGCATCCACGAGCCGGGGCCCCAGGGTGATGGGCGGCCGGGACACGGAGTCCGCGCCCCCGCACACGACCACGTCGGCCTCGTCGAGGAGGATCGCCTTGCAGGCGTCCGCGAGGGCCTGGGTGCTCGAGGCGCACGCCCGGCTGACCGAGTACGCCTCGATCGTCTTCGGCAACCCCGCGCCGAGCACGACCTCGCGGGCGATGTTCGGGGTCTGCGGGTCCACGACGACCTGGCCGTACACGACGAGGTCAATCAGGCCCGGGTCCAGGCCGGTCCGGGCCACCATCTCCGCGACCACGGCCCGGCCGAGGTCCAGGGCGCTCCTGTCGCGGAACGCGCCCACGGACCGCACGAAGGGGGTGCGCAGCCCCGCGATCACGACCGGGCGTCGCGACGTCCCGCCGGGTCCTCGAGTTCTCCGCGTCATGAGCGGGATTGTCTGCCGGCCGCGGGGGGGTGTCAAACCATCGTCGCCGGCCACGATCCGCCATCCCGATCTCGGAAGAACGACGGAACACCTTGATTTATCACGGTCTCGTGCCGGCCGCGAAT
>DYKK01000039.1 GCA_020722625.1 Anaeromyxobacter dehalogenans | reverse complement strand
TGTCGGGGGTTGGCCGGCAGGCGACGAGCCGCGAATTGGGAATTCGCGGCCCCAGGGTGGTGAAATGAGACGAAGCAGATTTCATGCCTATTCAAAGACTTGCGGAAATTGACGGCGAATTTGGGCTTGCCGTCCCGTCATGGGGTCGGTGGGGGAACGGGGGCCGAGGCACCACTTCCCTCCGGGGACGTCACGGCGGGCTTCCCGTTCTCGATGCCCTCACCCTGGCTCAGCAACCCCACCCAGGCCCGGATGAACTTGAGTTCCAGGGCCTCCTCGCGGCTCGACGGCTTCTTCTTGCCCGCGAGCAGCAGCAGTTTCCGGTTCAGGCCGTTCAGCATCGCCCGCGACTGGTCGAACTGGGCCCCGAGCGTCTCGGCCGGCGTGTCCGTGTACCGCTTCTCCGTCTCGCGCTCGAACTCCTGCATGATCAGGGCCGCAAGCGCGTCCGGGGGCGGCGTTCCCTGCTGGTCGGCCACGGGCTTCACCCGCTCGACCGCGGCGCGTACCGCCTGGGAGAAGGCCCGTGACGAGTTCAGGAACGCCCCGTCCACCACCCGGACCAGTTCCCGCTGGATCTCCCTGCGCAGCAAGGGGATCAGGTCGTTCACCAGCTGCACGCGAAGGTTCTTCAGGAACACGGGGATGTGCTCCTTGAAGGCCTTCTCGGCGACCGGACGGCCTTCCTTGACCGTCTGGCGCAAGGTGTAGGCCGCGAGGTCCGCGAGCGACTCCGGCCCGAAACTCTTCTGGACCTTGCGGGTCGCACTCATGAACACGAAGAACACGACGAGGAACAGCACCGCCCCGGCCACGAGCGTGACCAGGCGGGCCTTCTTGAGCGAATCCAGTTCCTTGTTCAGGGCCGTGACGGCTGCCTCGATTTTCTGCTGCGATGCGTCCATGATCCACCCCCCTTACTTGCGGCCCCGGACCGGCTTCTTCGCCGGTTTCGCCGCCTCGAGCTCCGAATCCCCGCCCATCTTTTCGTACATGACCTCGATCCACAGTTCGAGGACCGCTTCCAGGGTCGCCGGTCCCCGTCCCGCCGGGGTCCCGGCCTTGATCTGGTTGAAGGTCTTCTCGAACTGGCGGAGGGTGTCGTAGTACTCGGCCAGCATGGTCATGAGTTTCTTCTGCGCGTACTTCAGGAACGAGTCCTGGAGCGACGCGACCAGTTCGTCGGTCTTCTTCTCGTCTCCATACGTGGGGAAGACGGCGCGCACGATCCGGATCGCCTCGGCGCGGTTCTCGGCGGTCAGTTGTTTCTTCAGCGAGGCCTCGACCGCCTCCTTGAACTGGGTGTTCAGGTTCTCGGCCTCCTCCTCGAACCGCTTGGCGATCTGGGGCGCCGCCTGTTCCAGTTCCTTGAGCAGGCTGGCCTCCACGGTGGGCAGGACCCCGTCCACCAGTTTCCCGAGCTCGTCCGCGATGATGGGCCACGTCTTCTCCGCGCGCTTCGAGAACAAGTCTCCGAGCTTCTCGATATCGAGCAGCCGGAAGTGCGAGACGATCGCCCACGTCCACCCGACGATGGTCAGGAAGATCAGGGCCACGAATCCGAGGCGAATCCAGCGCGTCTGGCGCCGCACGCCCCGGATCCGCTCGAGGAGCGGACCAATCTCCTCCACGCGAGTCAGGTCCGGTGCCTGGTTTTCCATCGAGCCGCCTCCTTTGTAGAGTGCCTTTTCCCCGTCACCGCGGGTTCCCCCGCCCGCGGTCCCCAAAAAAGATCGAGAACGAGCAGACAAATATCATGGAATTGCCCGGGGGACAAATTGCGGTCGTGGCCTAGCGCGGGGCGTTCGCGACGGCGGTCTCGACCAGGGACCGGAAGTGGCGGACGTTCGCCGCGAGGTCGGGCGAGCGCTCGTACAGGGCGGAGCCCACGAGCAGGACCACGTCCCGACCGTGGACCGCGACGAGGTCCCGTACCCGGTCCAGGGTCATCCCGCCGGCAGGGACGGGCAGGGCGGGACGCAGGCCGTGCAGGTCCTCCTTCAGGGCGCGGTCCACTGCGGCGCACTCGTCCCGGGTGACGGGGAACCGCCCCCCCCAGGACGGGAAGACCACCAGGTCCGCCCCGCAACAGCGCATCAGGGTCCCGAGCATCACGGCCCGGGACATGCCGTGGTCCGGGGACGCGAAGAAGGCCCCGGCGAGGGCCGGGTGGGCCATGACCGGCAGCCCGGACTCGCGGGACAGGAGGCGCAGCACGTCGAGCCCCACCACGAGCGGCGACACCAGCACCCCGCCGGCGCCCGCGGCCCGCGCGAACAGGGCCCGAGACAGGACCTGGTCCAGCGGGCCCGTGACGCTCGCGAAGTAGAGGGTCCAACCCCCGGTCTCGCGGTTGGCGCGCCGGACCGCGTCCGCGCAGGCCTCGACCCGGGCCTCGAATGGGCAAATGGCCTGGTTGGTTAGCCCGTGGTCGTCCTTGAGGAGGTCGAGGCCGCCCCGGGCCAACGCGTATGCGTACGAGGCGAGTTCGCGCACTGACCGGCCGAGCGGTTTCAGCGCGCCCGCGACGAGGGGACGGTCCGGGACGCCCGCGAGCCCGCGCAGGCCCGCGCATCCGTGACGGGGTCCCCCCAGGGCCCGGGCCAGACCGGGACCCGGCTCCACGCGCTCGACGCGGATCCCATTTTTCAGGCTCGCGTTGCCGTAGATCACGCTGAAGACCTGGGGGACCTCTCGACCGACCGTCGCCGCCGGGAAGCGGATCCGGACCTCGAACCGCCCGTTCCCGGCGTCGCGCAGGTCCTCGACCTGCCCGAGCGTTCGCCCCGCGATCGCGGGGTCGCGCCACAGGGGCTCGGTGACCTCGACCGTCTGCTCCACGCACAGGTCGAGGGCCCGGTCCTCGATGGTCGCGGGCGTCGCGCGCACGGCGTACGTGACCACGAGGTCGTCGGGGCCGGGGGTGGGGCGGTGGGTCACGGGCGCCCTTTCTTGCGGGCCATGGCGCGCCGGGCCGCCTCGACGACGTGCGCCGCGGTCAGGCCGTACCGCTTGAACAGGTACCCGGGCGAGCCGGGCGCCGCGAACGTGTCGCGCAGGCCCACCCGCTCCAGGGGGCACGGGTGGTGCTCGGCCAGGACCTCGGCCACCGCGGATCCGAGGCCCCCGGTGACGAGGTGGTTCTCGACGGTGACCATCGCGCCGCAACGCCGCGCGGCGTGGAGGATCGCGTCCACGTCCAGCGGCTTCAGCGTCGGGACGTGCAGGAGGGTCGCCTCGACCCCGGACCCGGCCAGGCCGGTGGCCGCCTCGATGGCCGCCTCCAGCACGATCCCGCACGCCAGGATCGCGACGTCCTCCCCCTCGCGCAACGACACGGCCCGCCCGATCTCGAAGCGGTAGGTCGCGGCATCGAAGAGGGTCCGGACCTCCCGGCGCATCATCCGCGCATAGACCGGGCCGTCCCACGCGGCAATGGCCGGGACTGCCTGGGTGATCTCGGTCGCGTCCGCCGGGTCCAGCACGCACATCCCCGGAAGCGCCCGCATCAGCGACAGGTCCTCGATGGCCTGGTGGGTGGGCCCGAGGCGCGAGGTCAGCCCCGGGATCATCCCGATCAGTTTCACGTTCGCGCGGTGCATCGCGACCTGGACGCAGACCTGCTCGTAGGCCCGCCGCGTCAGGAAGACCCCGAACGAGTGGACGAACGGGACCTCGCCCTCGAAGGCCAGCCCGACCGCCACGTCCACCTCGTTCTGTTCCGCGGACCCCACGTTGAAGAACCGGTCGGGGAAGCGGTCGCGGAACAGGTCCACCTCGGTTGAGTTCCCGAGGTCCGCGCCCAGGACCACGACGTCGGGCCGGGCCTCGCCCAGGGCTGCGAGCGCGTCCCGGTACGGGCCGAAGACCAGGCCGGGTTCCGGCAGCAAGAGCCCGTGATTCCTGTCGGGCATCTTCCGCCCCCTTCAGACGGCGTCCGTGTCCGCCCCGAACAGGTCCTGAAGGGCCCGGTCCCTCGATGCGGGGTCGAGCCGCGTGTAGTGGAACGCGGGATGGCCCTCCAGGAACGACACGCCCTTGCCCCGCACGGTCCGGCCGATCAGGATCCCCGGGCGCCCGGTCTCGCCCCGGCACAGCCGTTCGAAGGCCGCGCAGACCGCGTCCAGGTCGTTGCCGTCGCACTCCTCCACGTTCCAGCCGAAGGCCCGGTACTTGTCCCCAAGCGGCTCCATGTCCAGGACCTCGCGCGTGGGTCCGTCCACCTGGAACCCGTTGCAGTCGATCGCGGCGATGAGGTTGGCCAGCCGGAAGTGCGCCGCGGCCGCCGCCGCCTCCCAGACCTGACCCTCGTCCTGTTCGCCGTCGCTCATCATCACGAAGACGCGGTGTGCCCGCCCACGCCGCCGCGCGCTCAGGGCCATGCCCACGCCCAGGGACAGGACCTGGCCCAGGCTCCCGCCGCTCGCCTCGACGCCGGGCACGGTGCCCCGGTGCGTGGCCAGTTCCAGCGGAGATCCGTCCTCTTTGAATGTCCAAAGAAGGTCGTTATCAAAATATCCGCGGTCGGCCAGGATCACGTAGAGCGCCAGGGCGTAGTGCCCGGGGGACAGCAGGAACCGGTCGCGCTCCGGCCAGTCGGGCCGTGACGGGTCCGACCTCGCGAACCCGTAGTGGATCGCGACCATCAGGTCCAGGCCCGACAGGGCTTGCGCCAGGTAGGCCCCCCCCGTGCGGTGGGCGACCTCGATCAGCAGGCGCCGGAGGTGCGAGACCTTGTCCTTCAGGTCAGGCGGGCTTGCGGCCATACACGCGGTCCACGATCCGGGGGACTTCCTTGACGAACGCGGGAACCTTCGACAACTCGAAGTCCCACTCGATGTTGTCCTGGATCCGCCGGACCGCGCGCTTCCGGTCGTACCGGAGATTGAACAGGAGCCTCGCGCGCTGCTCGATCTCCCGGAGGTGCATCTCCTCGAACCGCGGCTCGATCTTCCGGGCGAACCCCTCCGGGATTCGCGGGTGCATCCAGTCAAAGGGCATCTCGAACCCTCCGGCATCCATCGGAGCAATCATCGGCCGCCCCGGTCGGGGTGTCAAGGAGGTTTCAGAGCCCTGATTCGCCGCCTCGACGGCGGCGAATCAGGATTTCGGATTGCGGATTGCGGATTGCGGATTGAAGTCGCAGGCCCGCTGTCGTGCGATAGTGGTGAATGAGGATCCGCGTCAAAGCCAATAGGTTCAATGGGTTGTGGAATCTGACGGCGGATTCTGGAGAGGCGGCTGAAACACGAAGCCACGTGCACCGGGACCCCGGATCTTGGGTCCCGGATGCCGGATGCCAGAGGCAGTGGCAGCGGACAGGAACAGGGACAGCGGACAGTGTCAGTGCCACGTTGGACGCGGGGCGCGGGGCGTTGATGACGGAGCCACGTTCGCCGCGACCCCGGACCCCGGCTCCCGGACCCCCGACGCCGGATCCGTCGCGCTCTCCGGGGTTGACCCTCCTGAGAGTTCGTTGATAGAATCCAGTCCACGTCTTGGAGTGCGAGCGTGGCCTCTCGCGTCTGCCCAAACTGCTTCAAGCCCACGCGCAAGGAGGTCTGTCCCGAGTGCGGGATCATGACGGTGCGCGATCAGGCCCAGTCCGGCGTGTTCCGGAACCTGTTGCGCCGGGTGGGCCTGGCCCGCCCGGCCGAGGAGCAGGACCTCGTCGGCAAGACCATCCTCGGACGATACAGGGTCGCTGAACTCGTCGGTCACGGCGGGATGGGGGAGGTCTATCGCGCGACCCAGCTGTCCACCCTCCAGGAGGTGGCCCTCAAGGTCATCAAGGCCGACCTCGCGGGCGACCCGGATTCGATCCGGCGCTTCTTCCGGGAGGCCCGGTCCTCGGGGTCCATCAACCACCCGAACGTCGTGCGCGTGTGGGAGTTCGGACAACTGGAGGACTTCCGGCTCTTCCTCGCGATGGAGTTTCTGGAAGGCAAGAGCCTCGCCGACGTCCTGCGGGCGCAACGCAAGAAGCAGGGGTTCCGGGGCCTGGACTATCCCACGATCCTGGAGGTCGGGACCCAGGTCGCGAGCGCCCTGCACGCGGCCCACAGCAAGGGCGTCATCCACCGGGACCTGAAACCCGGCAACATCATCCTTGTGGACCAGGGCGCCCTGGTCAAGGTGGTGGACTTCGGGATCTCCAAGTTCGTCGGGGCCGAGGCCTCGGCCATCACGCGGACCGACCTCTTCATCGGGACCCCGGCCTACGCGAGCCCGGAACAGGCGATGGGAGGCGGCGGGGAACTGGACGGGCGCTCCGACCTCTACTCGCTGGGCGTCGTGCTTTACGAGATGGCCTGCGGGCACACGCCGTTCGCGGGGGTGGACAACCCGGTGGCGCAACTGGCGGCCCGGGTGCACCAGGACGCCCCGCCCCTGCGCGAGCAGGTGGCGCCGGACCGGATCCCGGACGGCCTGTGCGCCGTGGTGGACCGGCTGTTGCAGCGCAAGCGCGAGGAACGATACCAGACCGCGGCCGAGGTCATCCAGGACCTCGCCGGGCTCGCCCTGGAGGCCGGGGTCCAGGCCCGGACGCCCTCGCGGGGGTTCCTGCCGGCCATGCTGCCCCCCCCGGCCCTCGCGCACCCCCGCACGCCGCCTCCGCCCGTGGGGCCGTCCGACGACGAGGTCCTGGACCCGACGCTCCCGGCCCGGCTGCCTCAGACGGGAGCCGTCCCGACCACGCAACCGCCCGTGGTCGCACGCCGCCCCGTCCCGTGGGTGGCCCTGTTCGCCCTGGCCCTGGCCGCGGCCTCCGCGGGTGGGATGTTCTTCCTGCTTTCGAGGGACAAGGGCGGGGGGACCTCGGAACCGGTCGCGGGCACCGAGGCCCAGGCGGGGGCCCCTCCGGCGCGTCCGGCGGAGCCTCCGGCCGTTGCCAAGCCGCCCGAGGCCCCGGCTCCGGTGGCGGTGACTCCCCCTTCGCCGCCGAAGGAGTGCCGTCTGTCCGTCCAGTCGAAGCCGGAGGGCGCGGCGATCTACCTGGGGGACCTCCCCGTGGAAGGCCGGAAGACGCCCACCACGCTCACGTTTCCGTGCGACCGGGTCCCGTCCTCGATCCGGCTGGTCCTGGCGGGCTACCAGCCGGAGACGGTCACGCTGTCGGACCTGGGGTTTCCGGGGGTCCAGGCCGCGGTCGTGGCGCCGAGCCTCAAGCGCGTCTCGGCCCCGGTGCGCCGGACCGGCGGGTGCCGGACGGACTCGGACTGCCGGCGCGGGCAGTACTGCTCGCATGGGCGCTGCAAGGACCTGTTGTAGTCGGTCAAGGCGTCGAAAAGGGCACCGGAAGCCCTGCCAGGGGAATGTCGGAGGACTTGGGAGGATGACGTGAGAGGGTGGCTTGCGGTCGCGTCCGGGACGGTCCTGGTCTGTTGGGCCGCATCGGCCCTCGCCCTCACGGACGAGGAGGTGGCGAAGTTCCAGGCCCTGGTGGCGGATGCCCGGCGGGCCCAGGAGGCGGGCCGGCACGAGCAGGCCGTGACCCTGTTCGAGGAGGCGCTGCGGATCCAGCCCGATCCGCGCGTGCGGTACTTCCACGCGGTGTCCCTGCAAGCCCTGAACCGCCCCGAGGACGCCCTGGAGGAGTTCCGGGCGGTCCGGGGCGATGTACTCGTCGCGAAGTACGTCGCGGACATCGCGGCCCGCATCGAGGAACTCGAACGGCTGACCGCCAAGATCCCCCTGACGATCCGGACGTCGCCCCCGATCCCGGCGAACGTGCTCATCGGGGGCCGGCCGCGCGGGACCACGCCCCTGACGATCCCCTTGCGCCGGGGCGAATACACGGTGGTCGTGAGCGCCCGCGGGTACCGCGCCGTGTCCGACACGGTCGTCCTGACCGGACCGGACCCGGTGACCCGCGAGGTCGCGCTGGTCCGGATCGTGGCGGGGTCCCTCGCGCTCGACTGCAACGAGTCCGGCGCGGACGTGTTCGTGGACGGGGTCTGGCAGGCCACAACCCCCCTGCGCGCCCCGCTGCAGGTCGAGGTGGGACACCGGGTGGTGCGCGTCGAGAAACTCGGGTTCCCGACCCAGACGATCGAGGTGGAGGTCGCGGAGAACCAGACCACCTCGGTGGGGGTGCACCTCGAGGCGGTCAAGGCCCGGGCGCCCGAGGAACCCCGGCGGACCGTGGGGGGGAGCCGGGCGCTTGCGTACGGCGGCTTCGCCACGGCGGGGGCCCTCGCGGCCACCGGCATCGGGTTCCTGATCAAGGTCGGGCTGGACGCGAAGAACGTGAGCGGGGGCGGGAACCGTGCCCTCGGCGGCGAGTTCGCGGCCTCCACGGTCCGGACGGGCGCCGAGACGATGAAGCCGACGAACGCGATCGTGGGAGGGACGTGCCTCGGGGTCGGGGTGGCCGTCGGGGTCGTGACCTGGTTGTGGTTGTGGCCGGAGGAGTAGGCGCGTGAACAGGACCTGGACACGGGGGGCTGTCGGTGTCGTGGCGGCGACCCTGGCGGTCGGTTGCGATGCGGTCTTGCCGGGGTCGCTGCTCGAGGTCACCCTGAGGGACGACCCGCCCGAGGAGGCGGCCGCGGCCGCGACGGTCTATGGGGGCGGCCTGGCCGTGGCGATCAACCGCACCTGCGAGTCCGCGAACCTCGATTCGCCCGAGGTCCTGTGCCAGAAGGCTTCCGTGCTCCGCCTCGACGACTCGGGGACGCTCCGCTGGACGTTCACAGTGAACGGCCCCGTCCGCGTCGCGTCACTCGTCGAGGCGTCCCCCGGGGTCCTCGTGGTGGGCGGCGTGCGCAAGGTCGGGTCCGCCCAGCCGACCGGGTTCGTGGAGGCCGTCCAGGACGGCCAGCGCGTGTGGGACCATGACTTGCCCCTGGACTCGGCCGTCCGGGCGGTCGCGGCCGGCCTGGACGGGGTCTGGGTGGCGGGACGGTCCGGGACCCTCGGGTTGTTCGAGACGCTGGATGCGAAGACGGGCACCCTCACGGGGGAGTGGACCCTGGACGACCCGGGCGCCCCGCCGGAACGGGAGGTGCGCGAGAGCGTGGTGACCGCGTTGATCCCCGCTCCCGAGCGGGGGGTGTTCGCCGCGGGGACCGTGTTGCGCGTCGGCGGGGCGCGAGACACGTGGGTCGCGCGGTTGACGACGACCGGCCAGCCGGCGCAGAACGATTCCTTCAACGACCATCTCGGTTCGCCGGGATTCGGAGACGAGCCGGGTGCCTTCGCCTTGCTGGATGGGGGCCTGTTCCTCGCCGTGCGCGACGTGAACCCCGACACGGACAGGGTCAAGTTCTACCGGTGGGACCCTGCCGCGATCGCGAGCGAGCCCCAGACGACGTTGACCCTGGACAACGCGAAGTATCGCTGGGTGCGCGCGGAGGCGGATGGGACCGGGGGCGCCGTGATCGCGGGCGCGTGGCGTCCGGCCGCGAACGGGGCCTTCGAGCCCCGCGTGCTGCGGGTGGACGCGACGGGCGCCCCGGACCCCGCGTGGAAGATGGGCTCGGAGTGGGGACTCCGGGTCCGTGGCGAGGAGGGAAGGGCGATCGTCGTCGCGGTGGGCAGCGGCGCGTCCCCGCTGGTCGGCGGATGGTTCATGGAGCAAGGAAAACCGGTGGGGTTCTTGATGAGGGTCGAATGACCGGGACCCTTCTTTTCGGAGGAAGGCGATGGGCAAGACGCGGGGACTCTGGGGCTTGGTCGGGGTTCTGCTCTCGCTTCAGGCCTGTTCCGGCGGGCCTTCCGAGGCCCCCCCGGCGGCGGTCGGGACGGGCCTGGACCGTTTCGCCCTGACGGACGCGGGGGTCCTGGCGAACGATCGGCGGCCCTGTCCGGCCCCGGCGGGGAGCGGCCGGTGCCTGACCGGCTCCACGAGCCTGAAGGTCCAGGTCGTGGTGGTCCACACCACGGACGGCGAGGTCCCCGCCAACGAGCGCACCGCAGTCAAGAACGCCCTTCAGACCGTGAAACAGGTATGGGAGAAGGTGGGGCAGTGCCGGGGGTTCGGCGTCGAGGTGCTCGACCCCGTGGCGGTGACCGCGTCTTCGTCGTCGGCGGACCTGCTCGGGGCGCCCGACGCGCAGTGGACCGCGGTGGTCACGGCGCTGAAGACGGCGGTGCCCTCGTGCCCCTTCCAGGCCGACGCGGACGCCCGGCTGTCGCTGATGACCTACAACGAGACCTGCCTCGCCACCGCGCAGGCCAAGGGCCTGCTCGTGCTCCTGTTCCACGCGCACGGGGCCCAGACGCCGGTCTTCGCGGGCCAGGAGGCGATCTACGGGTACGCGGGTGGGCCCTTCATCGCGATGGTCGGGAACAATAAGGGGCTCGAGTGCCAGGAGCCGCTCAACACGAGCCGGTGCGCGTTCCGGATCGCGCATGTGCTGGGCCACGTCATGGGGGCCTACGACGAGCGCCTCGCCGGGGAGGGCGAGGCCGCGTGCCAGACCTCGTTCGCCCCGGACTTCTCGTGCGCGAACCGTCCGAAGGAATGCCAGGAGGGCGAGGGGGCCTATCCGTGTTCCAACGTGACCAAGAGCCTGATGGCCCCGGAGAACCAGGGCAACGTGGGCCCGGTGCTCGGGGACCCGCGCCTGACGTCGCTCGCGCGGTGCGACATCCGGTGGGAGGAGGAGTGCGACAACTCGGCGGACGACGACTGCGACGGGCAGTCGGACGAGGCGTGGGCCTCGGGGTGCCGGCTGTTCTACGCGGACCAGGACGGGGACCTGTACGGGGACCCGGCGCAGGCCGCGTGCCTGTGCTCGTCCGCGCAGGCCCCGGCGGGCTTCATCGCCGGCGCGAACATGCTGGGGTTCGATTGCGCGGGCGGCGACGGCGACGCGGACGTCAACCCGGGCGTCCCCGAGAAGTGCGACGGACTCGACAACGACTGCAACGGGGTGACGGACGACCCGCCGCCGGGCGTGGCGAACCAGCCGCCCGAGGCGTGGGGGGAACAGGGTTGGCTGGGCTTCTGCTTCGACTGCGACGCGGACGGTTTCGGGCCGCAGGGGGTGCCGTCGGGCCTGGCGCGGTGTGCCCCGATGTGCGCGCCCCAGGCCCTGAACATCTGCTACCGCACGAAGTGGGACGCCTACCTCACCGACATCGAGTCCGAGACCGCGGGACCGTTCGATTGCAATGATTCCGATGCGACCGTCAACCCCGAGGCGTACGACTTCCCCTTCGACGGCAAGGACCAGGACTGCGACGGGAAGGACGGTGCCTGCGACAAGACCCTGTACGTGGACGCGGACCAGGACGGGTTCGGCGACCAGGACAAGGGGGAGTACAAGGACTGCAATCCCCCGCAGGCGCCGTGGTCCTACGTCGCGGGGGACTGCGACGACTCGGACCCGGCGGTCAACCCCTCGATGTCCGAGGTGCCCGGGAACGGGAAGGACGACAACTGCGACGGGCTGACGGACATCGAGACGATCGCCTGCGTCCAGACGAATGGCCCGGTGGACCCGGATTCCCTGTCCGCGACGGACCTGTCCGCGATCTGTCCGCACGGCCTGTCGGGGAGCGACCTCGCGATCCGATGCGTGGCGACCCTGTGCGGCACGGGAGAGACGGGATGCGTCAAGGCCCCGAGCGGGGTGTGGTATTCGAGCCAGAGAGGGGTCCTTGCGTGCATGGCGACGCGCAAACTCCAGCCCGAGGTCTGCGACGGGAAGGACAACGATGGGGATGGCCTGACCGACGACGACCTCGGCGAGGTCCCGTGCTCGATGGGCATCTGCAGCCACACGGCATCGTCCTGCCGGTGGGGGAGCGCGAGCGGCACGGCCTGCAATGCGGACTACGGCGTCTCGCCGGAGGTCGCCGACGGCGTGGACAACGACTGCGACGGGGACACGGACGAGGGGACCGCGTGTTCCGCCGGCGGCCAGGTGGCGGCCTGCGGCGTGGACGCGGGCGAGTGCCGTCCGGGGACGAGGACCTGCCTGTGCGACGGGGGGGCGTGCGTGTGGAGCCCGTGCGTGGGCGGCGTGTTGCCGCGGCCCGAGGTCTGCGATGGGAAGGACAACGACTGCGACGGGGACACGGACGAGGGGTTCGGCGAACGGGTGTGCGGGACGGGCGAGTGCCGCCACCTGGTGCCCCTGTGCGGACTCGGGGGGATCCCGTTCCAGGCGGCCTGCAATCCGTACGACGGGGCGCAGGTGGAGGTCTGCGACGGGAAGGACAACAACTGCAACGGGGTGACGGACGAGGGGTGCGACCCGGACAGGGACGGGTTCTGCGGGAGCGGGAGCGGGTGCGATCAGCCGAGCATCCTGTGCTTCCTGGGGTGCGGGGACTGCGGGGACGGAGACACCACGATCCACCCGGGGCAGGCCGAGCGCCCGACCACCCCGGGGGCCGTGGCGCTCGACGAGAACTGCAACGGCGCGACGGACGAAGGATTTCCGGACTGGGACCACGACGGCATCCCGGACGCGTGCGACGACGACCTGGACGGCGACGGGAGGAAGAACCTCGTGGATGGAAAGGTCTGCCCCGCGGTGATCGGGGCGGACGAGGACAACTGCCCCGAGGTCCCGAACCCGGACCAGGCGGACACGGACCAGGACGGGCTCGGGGACGCGTGCGACCTGGACGACGACGACGACGGGGTCCCGGACGACGGAAACGGAGACGGCGTGGAGGGGAGCGCCCCGTGCCGCCCGAAGAAGTTTGCTTCCTGCGACGACAACTGCCCGGAGGTGCGCAACGGACGGGCCGAGGCATGGATCGAGGGTGACAGGCCCGTGGCCCTGTTCGACCAGGCCGACACGGACGGCGATGGCGTGGGAGACGCCTGCGACGACGACATGGACAACGACGGGGTCCCGAACGGAAAGGACAACTGCCCGCGGATCTCCAATCCCGACCAGGCGGACTGGGACCGCACGGGATCGAAGATCGGCCCGGCCTTGCCCGACCTGCTGTCGGCCGGGGTCAACTACGGTTTCCAGGGCGAGAAGATGGATCCGAAGAACCCGGTGCCGTTCTCATACCTCGTCGGGGGGGACGCGTGCGACCTGGACGACGACAACGACGGGCTGCTCGATGACCTGGACACGTGCCCGCTCGTCCCGAACGGTCCGGACATCTACGTGCGGCGGTTCGAGCGCGACAACGCGGACAACGACGCGGACGGACTCGGGAACGCCTGCGACCCGGACGACGACGACGAAGGCATCCTGGACGACGGGGACGGGGACGGGAAGCCGTCGTCGGGATTCCTGTTTGCGTCCGAATACCTGTCGTACCTGACGAACCCGGACGAACTCTGCTGGCACGACGAGAAGTGGGATTGCGCCCCGCGCATCAACCAGGGGACGCAGTGCCGGGGGGGGAAGGACACGACGTGCGACGACAACTGCCCGTTCGTGGCGAACCCGGACCAGGCCGATGCGGACGGCGACGGGAACCCCCTGGACGACGACGACCTGGTGTTCCCGAAGTACCCGGGCGACGAGCCGTGCGACGAAGACGACGACAACGACGGGATGTGGGACGACGACGAGGTCCGGTGCGGGACGGACCCGAAGCAGAGGGACACGGACGGCGACGGGAGCGATGACTTCCTCGAACTGTATCCCACCCTCCTGTCGGAACCCAGGTGGCTCTACCTGGACCCGTTCTGTTGCAACACCCCCGAGAAGCGGGCCGTGGACCCGGAGACCGGCCTGCGGGAGGACCAGGCCTCTTGCATGACGGAACTCAAGAAACACCTGGACGAGGAGGGCCTGAGGCGCTTCGCCTCCCCGCCCGCCGACCTGGACCAGCCCTACGCCCCGACGGACCCGACCTGGTACGAGGACCGGCCCGGACATCGCATCCCGCCGGGGACAAAACTCAAGGGCGGGGGCGGGGTGTGCGCGGCCTCGGACTCGGGACAAGGGCTCGGCGGGGTCCTCGTGCTGCTGTGCGCGGCGGCGATGGTCTTCTTGCGCCGGCGCGCCCGGCCGGTCGTGCCCCTGCTCGTGCTGGGGATGGGCGTGGCCGCGGCGGGGGACGCGTCCGCCTCGGACGTGCAGGTCCTGCGTCCGGTCGCGATCGGGCGCGGGGGGTTCGCGACCCAGACCACGGACACCCTGTGGAGGCTCGATACCTCGGCCAACGCGGTCTATGTCTATCTCTTCCGCCCGATCGTGGTGGTCAGCAACCAGCAGACCATCACGGTCGTCCGGAACGCGCAACTGGTCTATCTCCAGTTCGGCCTGGGGCTCGTGAACGGGCTCGAGGCCGACGTGGAACTGCCGTTGCACATTGACCGCACGGTGGACAAGGACTTCCGCGAGGCCCTCGGCAGCACGGCGATCGGGGACCTGCGGATCGCGTTCAAGTACCAGGTGGTCCGCAGGGGAACGGACTCGTTCGGGTTCGCGATCCAGCCGTTCTTCCTGGTCGGGACGGGGTCGCCGTCGAAACTCGCCGGGTCGGGCAACGAGAACTTCGGCCTGTCCCTGATGGTGGACCGGCAGTTCTCGTTCCTGCTGCTCGCGGTCAACGCGGGCGCGACGCGGCGCCTGGACGAGGGGTTCCTGAAGGAGCGGTTCCAGAAGTCCTTCGGCTCGACCTTCGATTACGGGGTCCTGGCCCAGGCGCAGTTGTTGAAGGCGGGGCTGTACGTCTTCCTCGACGCCCACGGCGCGGTCGAGGTCGCGGGCGAGGACCGCGGCCAGTTGTTCGAACTGGCGGGCGGCCTGCGCGCCCCCCTGGGGATCCTGGACCTGACGGTCGGGTACGTCCGCGGGTTCGGGTCGGCGGCGTCCATCCCGTCGCACATGGTCTTCGCGGGGCTCGGGTTCTACCGCTGGCCCGAGGCGACGCGGCGGTTCGAGCGGGCGACCGAGGTCCACGAGAGCGAGGTCGCGCCGTGAGAAGAACCGCGATCTGGACCGGTCACGTCGGCGTGTTGGCGGTGGTCCTGGGGGGACTCGGGCGGACGGCCCCGGCCCAGGAGGTCCCGGAGGTCCCTCCCGAGGTCGAGCGTTACTTCGGCGAGGAGATGCGGGCCCGCGTGATCCAGGCCCGGGCCTACGAGAAGGCGCGGCACCACGCGCTGTCCCTGACGGGCGGCGTGGTCCCCGACGATGACCTGTTCGCGAACTTCCCCCTGGGGGTCCGGTACGACTACTTCTTCACGGAGACGCTGGGCGTCGAGGCCCGCGGCGAATGGGTGGCCCGGGCGAAGAGCCGCCTGTTCAAGAAGTTCGATGTGGCGAGCCAGTACAACGTGATGCCCCGATACGAGGAGATCGTCTGGAACGCGGGCGCGCAGTTCCTGTGGTTCCCGATCTACGGGAAGTTCGCGCTCCTGGGGACGGGGCTCACGCACCTGGAGGTCGGCCTGGAGGCGGGCCTGGGCGCGATGGGCGTGCGGGGACACGACCTGGTCCAGGTAAGTGCGACGGCGTTCCGGGAGGACACGTCGTCGTCGGTCAAGGTCTATGGGGACGTGGGGCTGATCCTCCACGTCTTTCTGTCGCGCTTCTTCGCCCTGCGTTTCGAGTACGTGCAGTTCTTCTACAAGTCGGGCGGCGACAATCTGTTCTTGCCGGGCGAGGTCGCCCTGGGCCTGACCTGGTTCATCCTCCCGCTGGACGTGGCGCTCTGACACGGGGACGTGATCCCCCGCTTGCGTCAGTCACGCAGTCGCTTCCAATTGTCTTTTCGCCACCCAGCCCCATTCCAGAAGCGCGTCCAACACGCGCCGACGCCTTCCTGGGGACGCGAACTCCGGTTCGCGTCACTCGCGCATTCGCTTCCAATCGTCTTTCCGCCACCCACCCCATTGCAGGAACGCGTCCAACACGCGCCGACGCCTTCCTGG
>DYKK01000412.1 GCA_020722625.1 Anaeromyxobacter dehalogenans | reverse complement strand
CGCGAGCACTGCTCGCGCCACTTCGCGGCTGATCCTCGAGTAAACCACGGACCTCCACTGCAAATAGGTTCAGTGGACAGGTTCAGGTTCAGGGACAGGAGCCAGGGACAGTGACAGTGTCAGGGCCACTTTGGACGCGGGGACGCGGCGTTGCGGCGGAGCCACGTGCACCGCGACACCGGACCCCGGATCCCGGACGCCGGATCCCGGACCCCGATGCCGGATGCCGGGCGCTCGCTACGACCGGCCATCGCGGCGGCGAAATGGGGGTGGCGAATCCTGGTATACTCGCCCTGGGAAAGGAGGTGCGGGATGGCAGAGCCGACCAGACCGCCAGGCAGGCCCGGGTTCCCGGTGAAGGTGCCGGAACACGTGCAGGGGGGGGCGTACGCGAACAACATGATCGTCGGGCACACGCGGGAGGAGTTCGTGATGGACTTCCTGTACGTCTTCCCCAACCAGGCCGTGGTCAACGCCCGCGTGATCACGAGCCCCGGCCACATGAAGCGGATCATCCGGGCCTTGCAGGACAACCTGCGCAAGTACGAGGCGCGCTTCGGGGACATCCGCGAGGCCGTGGACCCGAAGGAAGAGCCGGTGGTGAACTGACCTCGGAATCGAGTCTTCCGGAGCCTCGGATGGACCCCGAACCGGACCTCCCGACGTGGCTGGCGGACCGGGCCGCGGCCCCGCACTGGCGGCGCGTGGGTTTCCGGCCGCGCTTCGGCCTGTGCACGCCCCTGGCCTCGGTCCGAAGCGCCAGGGACTGCGGCGTGGGGGACATCGGGGACCTCGAGGCCCTGGCGGACTGGGCCTTGGAGGCGGGCGCGTCCCTCGTCCAGGTCCTTCCGGTGAACGACATGGGCACGGGATGCGTGCCGTACGCGGCGATCTCCGCGTTCGCGCTGGACCCGATCTACGTGGCCCTGGACCGGGTCGAGGCGGTGCGGTCCGACCCGGTCCTGGTGCGCCGGACGCGGGAGGCCGGCGCGCGCCTGAACCGGGCCGTCCGCGTGGAATTCGAGGCGGTCCGCCGCGAGAAGCAGGCGATCCTGGCCGAGGCGTGGACCCGGGCGCGCGGGCCGGGCGTCCGGGCGGAGGTGGACCGGTTCCGGGAGGCCAATCCCTGGCTGGAGCCGTACGCGCTGTTCCGGGTGATCCGCGAGGCCGAGGGCTACCGCTCGTGGGAGGAATGGGCGGGGCGCATGGGCGAGGCGGACCGGGCGCGGGTGGCGCGGGAACGCGCGGACGACCTGGACCGGATCGCCTTCGAGCAGTGGGTCCTGGACACCCAGTGGCGCGACGCCCTGGCCCACGCGAGGGCCCGGGGGGTCCGCCTGGTCGGGGACGTGCCGATCCTGGTGGGGCGGGACAGCGCGGATGTGTTTGGGCACCCGGAGTTGTTCCGGCTGGACACCTCGGCGGGCGCCCCGCCGGACCTGTACGCGGCCGACGGGCAGAACTGGGGGTTCCCGACCTACGACTGGGACGCGCATCGGCGGACGGGGTTCGCGTGGTGGCGGGCCCGGCTGAAACAGGCGGAACGATATTTCGACCTGTACCGGATAGACCATGTGGTGGGGTTCTTCCGGATCTGGACGATCCCCGCGGGCGAGCGGACCGGTCGCGGGGGGCGGTTCGTGCCGGAGGACGAGCGGGAATGGGGGCGCCACGGGCGCGAGATCCTCCAGATGATGCTCGGGGCCACGGGGATGCTGCCGCTCGCGGAGGACCTCGGGACGATCCCGCCCGTGTGCCGCGAGACCTTGCGGGATTTGGGGATCTGCGGACTGAAGATCCAGCGGTGGGAGCGGGACTGGGACGGGGATGGGCACTTCCTGGCGCCGGCGGACTACGCGCCCCTGTCCGTCGCGATGCTTTCCACGCACGACTCCGAGACGTTCGCGGGGTGGTGGGAGGCATTTCCGGAGGACCGGCGGCGGTTGCACGAGGCCGCGGGGTTCCCCGGGGCGGCGCCGGACCGGCTGGACCCGGGCCTCCACGCCGAGTACGTGCGATGGTTCTCGGCGGCGGGGTCCGTGTTCCTGATCCTGATGGCGCAGGACGTCCTGGCCCCGCTGGGCCGGCTGCCCGGGGACCCCGCGTCGCACCGGGTCAACGTCCCCGGGGTCGTGAACGACGTCAACTGGCGATGGCGGTGGCCCGTGGAGGTCGAGCGGCTGATCGAGGACCGGGAGGGGACGGCACGGCTGCGCGGGTGGATCGGACCGGGCCGCCACGATCCGTCGCCGCGACCTCGGCAGCACGACGGAACACGTTGACCTGTAGCGGTCTCGTGCCGGCCGCGACCGGGGCCCCGGCTTCCCGCGCAGGGAGCGAAGC
>DYKK01000411.1 GCA_020722625.1 Anaeromyxobacter dehalogenans | reverse complement strand
GTTTCATCCGTCAGGGTCCGCGAAGCCGGTGTCGTACTCGGAAGAACGACGGAACACCTTGATTTGTCGCGGTCCCGTGCCGACCGCGACTCGGAGGTCGCGGCCCCAGGGTGGTGAAATGAAACGAAGAAGATTGCATGTTTATTCAAAGGCTTGCGGACATTGACGGCGGATTTGTGGAGGGCGCTTGTCAGGTCGCTGAAGGCTGACGGCTGAACGCTGATCGCCAATAATTGGGCGCAGTCCCGGCGCGGCCGGCCGCGATGCGGGACCTTCGCGAGGGCGCGACCATGTCCAGGCCCGTGGACTATCGGGTGCTCGATCACACCGCGGACTTCGCGTTCGAGGCGCGCGGCCGCGACTTCCCCGACCTCGTGGCCGCGTGCCTCCTCGCGTGCTCGGATGCGATGTGGGGGCTCGAAACCCTGCGGCCCGTCGAGGAGGTGGTGTTCGAGGTCCCCTCCGGCGACCCCGAGATGGCCCTGTTCCAGGCGCTGTCCGAGTGGGTCTTCCTGTTCGAGGCGCGGGGGCTGATCCCGGCGAGGGTCGTGGTGCGGGACGCGCCGGACGGCGGATGGACCGTGAAGACGGCGTGCGACCGTCATGACCCCGCCCGCCACGCCCACCGGGTCGCGATCAAGGCCCCGACCCTGCACGGCCTCAAGGTGGCGCGGACGCGAGGCGGGGGTCTTCGGGCACGGGTGATCATGGATACATGATGTCTGGAGTATTCGATGAGTCGGACATTTCACTTCGAACGATTGGACGACCAGCGCATTGTCATCCCGAGGCACGGGGCCATGCGGGTGGACGGGGTGGTTTACGCGAGCGCCGGCCTGGCCCGCCGCGCCCTGGACGAGGCGGCCCTCGCGCAGGTCGCGAACGTCGCGTGCCTGCCGGGGATCCTGGGACCGTCGCTGGCCATGCCGGACATCCACTGGGGGTACGGATTCCCCATCGGGGGCGTCGCGGCTTTCGACACGGCGGAGGGCGTGATCTCGCCCGGGGGCGTGGGGTACGACATCAACTGCGGGGTGCGGCTCCTGCGTTCCGACCTGACGGAGGGCGAGGTCCGCCCGCGGGTCGAGGACCTGGTCGCGGCCCTGTTCGCGACCGTCCCGACCGGCGTGGGGTCGCACCAGCGCGGGCTCCGGCTGTCCCGGGAGGACATGGCCCGGGTGGCCCGCGACGGGGCGGCCTGGGCCGTGGCCCAGGGACACGGCGACGCCCAGGACCTCCTCTACCTGGAGGAAGGCGGGCGCATCCGGGGCGCGGACTTCGGGGAGTGCTCGGAACGGGCGTTCGAGCGAGGGCGAGACCAGTTGGGCACCCTCGGGTCCGGGAACCACTTCTGCGAGATCGAGGTGGTGGACGAGGTGTACGACGAGGAAACGGCCCGGGCGTTCGGCCTGTCCCGAGGCACGGTCACGGTGATGATCCACACCGGGTCACGTGGTTTCGGGCACCAGGTCTGCACGGACTACATCCCGGTGATGGACCGGGCCGCCCGGGCCGCGGGGATCTCGCTGCCGGATCGGCAACTGGCCTGCGCGCCGATCCGGTCCGAGGAGGGCCGGCGCTACGTCGCCGCCATGGCCGCGGCCGCGAACTACGCCTTCGCCAACCGCCAGGTCATCACGCACGAGGTCCGCTCTGCGTTCGAGTCCGTGCTGGGACGGGGCTCCGGGGACCTGGGGCTGCGCGTGGTCTATGACGTGGCGCACAACATCGCCAAGTTCGAACGGCATCGGGTGGGCGGGCGCGACCTCGAGGTGTGCGTGCACCGGAAGGGGGCGACGAGGGCCTTGCCCGCGGGTCACCCGGACGTCCCGGAGGCGTATCGGGACGTGGGCCAGCCCGTCCTGGTCCCCGGGGACATGGGCCGGGTGTCGTACGTCCTGGTCGGGGCCCCGCGCGCCCTGGACGAGACGTTCGGGAGTTCGTGTCACGGGGCGGGGAGGCTGTTGTCGCGAAACCAGGCCGTCAAGAAGGGACGGGGTCGCGACATCCGCAAGGAACTCGAGCGGCAGGGGGTGTCGGTGAGGGCCGCAGGGTCCGAGACCCTGGCCGAGGAGATGCCCGACGCTTACAAGGACGTGTCGGACGTGGTCGAGGTCGTCCACGCGGCCGGGGTCGCGCGGAAGGTGGCCCGCCTCCGCCCGATCGGGGTGATCAAGGGCTGAGGTCGCGCGGTGGGGTTCCCGGGCGGAAGGGCGGACCCTGCTGCCGGCCGCCACGATCCGCCACCCCGATCGACGAAGAAACTCGACGCGAACCTGGAGCCGCGGGTACTTGCACAAGTTCCGGAACAGGTTCAGAGGGCAGGTTCAGAGACAGTGACAGTG
>DYKK01000410.1 GCA_020722625.1 Anaeromyxobacter dehalogenans | reverse complement strand
GATTTGCAATCGCGCCGGCTGCGCGGCCTCCGAGCCGCGCCCCTCATGGCGCCCGCCGCGACGACGAAGAAACTCGACTCAAATCTCGCGTGATGCAAAACGATTGCCTCTCCTGGTCCGTTCGATATCATTTCGACAGGGTTGGAAATGGAGCGAAGGCCGTGAGGGTCTCATGGTTGATCGCCTCGTCCTTGATGGCCTGCGGAGGCGGAACCGCCGGGTTCGACCCCGCGCGGGACGAGGCCGGGGACGAGGACCGGCACCTGCCGGACCCCGGCGCCGAGGCAATCGCGGACTCGGGCATGGCGCCTGACCCGTGGCACGAACCGGACGAAGGGACCTCGGCCGATGACGCACCGCACCTCGACCCCGGCGTCCCGAACGACCCCGGGCAGGTCATCGAGGTCGCCGGCGACGACGGCGGCCTCTTCGATTCAGGACACGCCGTTGATCCAGGAACACCGCCGGGGGGTGTCCGGTACGTCCGGATCGTGACCGAGGATGGTCCCTCGTGGGTGGCCTGGACCGAGATCCAGGTCCTGGGCACGACCCCGGACAACCCCGCACAGCAAGTCAACCTGGCCCAGGGGCGGCCGGTCCAGGCTTCGTCCACGTGGGAGGATCACGCTCCGTCCATGGCCGTGGACGGGAGCACGGCCACCTACTGGAACTCCGGCGTTTTTCCGCCCGCCTGGATCCTGGTGGACCTGGGGGGCCCCTGCGACGTGAACAAGGTGCGCCTGCTCGTGGCGCAGTCCCCGGCGGGAAACACCGTGCACCATCTGATGTTCGGGGACGCGGCCGGGACGTTCGACACGGTTCACACCTTTGCGGGATGGACCACCGACGGCCAGTGGCTGGAATACCCGGGCGGCGGACAACCGCCGCAACCGCCCAGGGGGCTGGCCTGGGTGCGTGCGAACCCCATGTTCATCAGCGGCCTGTCGGTCTCGATCGGCCCGCCCCCGGCCTGGGCCGTGGACGAGTACTTCGACGCCTTCCACGCGAGCGCGGTCCACCTGTGGATGACCGGACTGCCGGCCGAGATGAACGGGTGGAAGGCGGCCGGAAACCCGGCGTTCCGGTGGGTGTCGTGGGTCAATGACAACGGCGCGAGCCTGGCGAACGACGAGTTGATAGGCGGCCTGGGCGCGAACCCGCCCGGCCGCATCGGGTACCAGGTCGGCGACGAACCCGGCGTCAGCGGCCAGGACGGGATGGAGCAGCTCAAGACGATCGAGGGCGGGATCCAGGCCATCCGCGCCAAGGACCCCGATGCCCTCATCATCGTGAACTTCTCGGACACCGTCGAATCGATCGACGAAATGATCGCCTACTACGGGGGTCAGATGGACGGGGACGTGATCAGTTACGACCGCTACACGCTCGGGTACTCGGCGTTCGAATCGCTGGCCTATTTCCGCAATGCCGGGTTGTCATGGAACAAGCCCTACTGGCGCTACCTCGACGCCTATTCCAAGGCCGGGAACAATGAGTTTCCGTCCGCGTCCGACATGCGGTGGGACGCCTTCGTGGGGCTGCTGTTCGGGTACACGGGCCACACGTGGTTCCTGTACCAGATTCCGGGCGCAGAGGACGTGGTATCCGCCCTGTACCAGTCCCATGGCGACCTGTCCGTCGCCAAGACGCCGCTGTGGGACGAGGCGGCCCAGATCAACGTCGAAATGGCCAACCTGGGACGCGCGATCACGCGGCTCACCAGCACCGACGTGCGCTATATCCCCGGGCAGATTCTCCATTCACCCCAGGGTATCGCCACCTGGACGCCGGGAGCGGGCGGCGACGAATACATCACGAAGATCGAGGCCCTGGGCGGCGGGCTGCCTTCCATCCACGACCTGGCGGCCGGATTCTTCAGGGACGACGCGGGCGAGATCTACGTCATGGTCCAGAACCAGCAACACGCCGGCGCCGACTGGCCCATCAACAACACCGACGAGGTCACCGCGAGGGTCCACTTCGACTTCTCCGGCGCTCCCGGTGAACTCGACAAGACGCACGTCCTTTCACTGGACAGGCGGACCGGACAGGTCGTGGACCTCGCCCTCGTCCCGGACGGCGGCGACAAGGCATCCCTCGACATCCGGCTGGCCGCCGGCGACCCCGTCCTTTTCAAGTACGCGGACGGCTTCCCGTTCGCGTTGCAGTGAACAGACGCCCTATCGTCCGTGCTCACCCGCTCCCGGGGTCGGGCTGGTCGCATGATTCCGTGGGACCGGGCCAGGCCGAAGCCCACCGTCGTCGGGAAGTCCCGGTCCGTCGGCTGACCGAGACCTACGCCCGCGCCGGGATGCGGAGGATGCGGCGCGCCTCGGCGGGGGTGGCGAG
>DYKK01000038.1:11546-15976 GCA_020722625.1 Anaeromyxobacter dehalogenans | reverse complement strand
GACGGTCCACCGGACCGTCCTCCCCAGCGCTCCGCGCTGGGAGATGGGGCCCCGCGCTCGCCCCGAGGGCTGCGCTCCAGCGGGCCGCGCTTCGCGCGCCCTTCGGATTCCGCGATGCCCTCCAAGTCATCTGGTCACCAGCCAACAGCCTTCGCATCGCGGAATCCTCACCACCGATAGTGCGCGAAGGCCTTGTTGGCCTCGGCCATGCGGTGCGTGTCGTCCTTCTTCTTCACCGCGTTCCCGCGCCCGTTGAAGGCGTCAATCAGTTCCGCGGACAACTTCTGGACGATGCCCTTCTCGGAGCGCCCGCGCGCGTATCCGATGATCCAGCGGAAGGCGAGGGCCGTGCGCCGCTCGGACCGGACCTCGACCGGGACCTGGTACGTGGCGCCGCCCACGCGCCGGGACTTGACCTCGACCTGGGGCTTCACGTTCTCGACCGCGCGCTTGAAGATCTTGAGCGGGTCCTCCTTGGTCCGGTTCGCGATCAGGTCCATCGTCTCGTAGAAGACGCGCTCGGCCACGGCCTTCTTGCCGCGCAACATCAGGCAGTTGATGAACTTGGCGACCTGCCCGTCGTTGAACCTCGGGTCCGGCCGGACCTCGCGCCTCGCGATGACTCTCCGTCTCGGCATCGGTCACTCCTGCACGTTGCCCTCGCCGACCTGTCCTACACCACGCCCTTGACCCGCTTGGCCCCGTACTTGGACCGGCTGCGCCGCCGCGCCTCCACCCCCTTCGTGTCCTGGGTCCCGCGGATGATGTGGTAGCGCACGCCGGGGAGGTCCTTGACACGCCCGCCCCGGATCAGGACCTGCGAGTGCTCGCTCAGGTTGTGGCCCTCGCCCGGGATGTAGGCCGTCACCTCGTACCCGTTGGTCAGGCGGACGCGGGCGACCTTGCGCATGGCCGAGTTCGGCTTCTTGGGCGTCGTCGTATAGACGCGGGTGCAGACCCCGCGCCGCTGCGGGCACCGGATCAGGGCCGGGGCCTTGGTCTTCGAGCGTGGGGGGGTCCTCCCCTTGCGCACCAGCTGGTTGATCGTGGGCATCGGAGCCTCATCTCTAGATTTCATCGCGCCCCCCGGGTCCCGGAGACTCCCCGGGGAAGGCAACGTAGTGTAGGCGCGACGATGGATTTGTCAAGCAATTTTTCGCCGCCCCAAATCCGCCATGAATTTCCGCAATCCTTCGAATAGACATGAACTTTGCTTCGTTTCATTTCACCACCCTGGGGCCGCGACTTCCCCCGGCTATCGGACGTGCCACCGGCACGTCCTCTCCCGCTCGGTCGCTTCGCTCCCTGCGCGGGAAGCCGGGGCCCCAGTCGCGGCTGGCACAAGACCGCGACCAATCAAGGTCTTCCGTCGTGCTGCCGAGATCGGGGTGACGGATCGTGGGCGGCTGGATGAAACGAGACGAGGACCCGGAACCCCCTCCCGTCACGCGGGTTGCGCCGGGTTCGGGGCGGGGCCGCCGGGCCGGCACGTCCGGCGACCCGCGAGGGCCCCGATGACGAGGTAGCCCACGCCCACGGCCAGCGCCACCTCGGGAAGGACCTGGAGCACGGAGAGGGCGAGGACCACGAGGGCGGTTCCGACCTGGAACAGGTTGAAGGCCCGGCTGCGGCGCGGCTTGAGTTTGGGGATGCGCAGCCAGGTGACCATCAGGACCGCGACCCCGGGCATGACCGCCACCAGGAACCGCGAGCCCGCCTCGCCGAGCCCGAGGTCGCGCACGGTCAGGAACAGGGACGCGAAGAGGACGGCCGCGAAGGTGGTGGGGACCCCGGTGAAGCACTCCGGGTCCGAGTGGGTGACGAGGTTGAACCGGGCCAGGCGGACCGCGGCCAGGAAGGGGAACGTGAAGGCCGACGCCGCGACCCAGCCCGCGGCGAGGCCGGCCTGGTCCGGCGCGGCGAACCACGCCAGAAGGGCCGGCGCGACCCCGAACGCCGTGAAGTCCGAGAAGGAGTCCATCTCCATGCCGAAGGGAGAACTGACGGCCAGGGCGCGTGCCACGATGCCGTCGAGTTTGTCCAGGAACCCGCAGTAGATGATCACCCACGCGGCGGCCTCGAGCCGTCCCCCAGCGGCCAGGACGCAGGACGCGAGGGCCAGGAACATGCTCGTCGCGCTGACCACGGTGGGGACCGCCTGGCGGAGTCGGGCGTTCACGCCCACGATGGTATCGCGTTTCCCGGATCAACGCACGGCTCGTGCGAACCCTGACGGATGAAACGGGCCAGGGCCGCGACGCGGGCGGCACGAAGGCGGGGTTGACGTTGGTGCGGGGGACCTGTGGTCGGGTTTCTTCGTGAAAGGCAGGTTCAGGGACAGGGGCAGTGACAGGGCTCAGTGTCAGTGCCAGGGCCGCGTTGGTCGCAGGGGACGGGGCGTTGCGGCGGGGCCACGTCCACCGCGACCCCGGACCCCGGATCCCGGCGACAGGTTCCGTGGCAGTAAACAGTGACAGGGCACAGTGTCGGTGGCAGTGTCCGGACCACGTTGGGCGCGAAAGACGCGGTGTTGACGACCGGTCCACGTCCACCGCGACCCCGGATCCCGGACCCCAGATGCCGGAGGCCGGAGGCCGAACCCAGGGGGTATCTGATGATGAAGGGGACGGGGCGACTACCGGGGATGCCGTTTGCGGGCCCGCCGCATCAGGTCCGCGAGGGTGATGGCGCGAAGGACGCGGTCCATCGCCTCGCTGACCTCCCGCCAGACCTCGCGCGTCACGCAGTCGCTCGCGCGGTCGCAGCGGGTCGGGTCCAGCACGCAGTCCACGATGGCCGTGCGGCCCTCGACCGCGCTCACGATGTCGAGAAGCGTCACGGACGCGGGGTCCGCGCTCATCTGGAAGCCGCCCCGGGACCCGCGGCTCGCGCGGATGTATCCTGCGTGGCGCAACTGGCTCAGGATCTGGTCGAGGTACTTGGCCGAGATCCCCTGCCGCTCCGCGATCTCGCGCAGACTGACCGGAGCCCCCGTGTCGTGGAGGGCCAGGTCCAGGAGGGCCCGCGCGGCGTATCGTCCTCGCGTGGACAGTTTCATGGCTCCGTCCTCCGGAAAGGGGGAGGGGCTGCGGCCCCTCGCGGCAGCGCGGGGTGATCCTCGCGGGTCCCGTTCACCCGGACCATGATAGATCTTGTGGAACGATGCCGTTCGCAGGTGCAGCCCGGCGTCACCGCGAACGGCCTCAGGCTCGACCCGGCCCAGAAGAAGGCCATGGCCAGGGCGATGACCCCGAGCCCCAGCCAGATCGCCCAGGTGTCTTCGGTGCGGAAGAGCCTCCATCGCGACGCAGCCATCGCGGCACCCTCCCGAGGCGGACCCCGCGAGTGTAGAACGGGGAGGGAACGGTCTTCAATGCGTTTTCTCGTCCGATTCGATGGCTCCCGGGTCGTTTGCCCGACCGGTTCAATCGCCCATCCAGATGCTGCTGTTCTATAATCAGGTCGCTTGAACTTGGAAACAGGGAGGAGGACATGCGTGACCCACGGAAGTTGTTCCTGGCCGGGCTGGCGGTCACCGCGTGGAGCGCTTGCGGTGGAGGCGGGTCGGAGCCGCCGCCCCGGGACGCGAACGAGCCGGGGCCGAGTCCGGACCTGACCTTCCAGGACACGTGCCAGTGTCGGACCGCGGCGGACTGCGCGGGGAAGGTCCAGGTGGGGCCGTGCGTGGAGGCGGTCTGCAACGCCTGCGCGTGCGAGGCGAAGAACAAGCCGGCCGGGACCGCCTGCGATGACGGAAAGGCCAACACCATCCACGACGCGTGCGACGGGGCCGGCGTTTGCACGGGCGTGCCGGTGTCCTGCGGGAACGGGCAGTGCGAGGCGACCGAACACTGCGGGAACTGCCTGCAGGATTGCCCCTGCGGAGAGAAACAGACCTGCAAGAACAACCAGTGTGTGCTCGCGGTCTGCGGGAACGACCAGTGCGAGCCGCCGGTCGAGGACTGCGCCTCGTGCGTCCCCGACTGCGGGTGCCAGGCCGGGCAGACGTGCCACGAGAAGGCGTGTCTCGCCTGCACGGACTACTGCAAGAAGACCGGCAAGGAATGCGGAAAGCCCGAGGGGACCGGCTGCGACTGCGGGGAGTGCCCGCCCGGACAGGCGTGCGATGGGTTTTACCACTGCTACGGGGCCACGATCTGCGGAAACCACAAGTGCGAGGCCGGCGAGGACTGCTCCACCTGCGAGGCGGACTGCGGGTGCGAGAAGGGGAAGAAGTGCGTGGAGGGCCAGTGCCAGGACTGCGCCCCGATCTGCCAGCAGGCCGGCCGGGAGTGCGGGTTCTACGAAGGGTGTGACTGCGGGTCGTGCGCGGTCTGCTACAAGTGCAACGCCCAGAACCAGTGCATTCCGAAGTGCGATTGCGTCTGCTGGCAGAAGCAGTGCGGCGAGGTGGACGGCTGCCAGTGCGG